>JAPLHI010000184.1 GCA_026389695.1 Chloroflexota bacterium | reverse complement strand
GGCAGGTTTGTAAAGCTATCTCACCGCCCATAGAATTACCCACTAATACTGCTTTTTTAATGTTGTATGCGTCCAGGAACGTTTTGAGGAAGCCGGCATACCCTGCGGATGTATACGGGAAGTCCAGGGGCTTATCACTGTAGCCGAATCCCGGCAGGTCGAATGCTTTGACGGCAAAATGTTTACTGAGATCATTTATGTTCAATCTCCAGTCGTAAGCCGTGCCCATGAATCCGTGAACCATGACCAGAGGAGTCCCGGCGCCCGCTTCCCACACGTGAGTATTGATATCAGCAATATTTATAAACGAACAGGGGGTTGAGTTTTCCGGGAAAACATGGATTTTTTCCATAATTATTGAGTATCTGCAACTGAGTGTTTCAAATAGTTCTGAACCGCGGCATCGATGGTTGGAAACACGCTGACATCAGCGAAATGTTGTCCCAGGCCGGAGCGACGCACTGTCTCCAAGACGGGCTGGTGCACCTGTGTGGCCATCATGATGATATTGTGTCTTTGCAGCTCTTCGGTTAGTTTCTCCAACATCTCGATACTCGTAATGTCCAATCTGTCATTGGAGACCATATCGATGATGATGGCCTTTACAGGTTGAGCATTTTTCCTGATAAGTTCCTTGAGATGGTTATGAAATAACGATGCATTGGCAAAATATACAGGTGAGTTGAATCTGAAGATTATCAAACCGGGGATCGAAGTATTTTCGGGATGCCGCTGCATATCGCTGTACGCGCTGGGCTCTCCGGGTATTTGTCCCAGGACAGAGCCATACGGCCGGCTGGAGCGATAAATGACCACAATCAAGGAGGACAATACGGCGATAGCAAGACCGGCGAGCACATCGAAGATGAGCACACCCAGCAGCGCAACCATTCCCAGCAAGAATTCAACGCGGTCTACACGGTAGAACCACAGCATGCGGCGTAGCTTCATGAGATGTGTGACTGCATAGATGATGATGGCTGCCAGAATGACCTCGGGTAAGGCTGCAAACAGGGGAGTCAGGACGAGAATAGTGACCAGCCCGAGAACAGCTGCAACCACTAATGACAGCGCGGATTTTGCACCGGCGCTATCGTTCACCGATGATTGCGAGAGGCTGCCACCTGCGGCAAGTCCGCCCAGCATACCCGATCCCAGGTTGGCGAAACCGTAGGCAATTAGCTCCTGGTTGGGATTGACCTCATAATCATGTTTGGAAGCAAAGGCGTCGGAGGCGCCCAGGCCTTCACAAAAGATAACCAGCGAGATGCCCAGCACGCCAGGAAGCACTGCCCAGAGGTCGCTGAGCTTTACCTGAGGCAATCCAATCACAGGTAATCCGGAAGGTATGTTACCGACGACGGCCACGCCATGTGAAGACAGGCCGAAAATAACGCTGGCGAGTATACCGGCAAGGAGCACAATCAGGCTGGCCGGTATACGTCCTGACAGCTTATGCAGGGTGAACAGCGCTGCCAGCGTGCTGAATCCGATTATCGCGACCAGCATTTTTGTCTGGTCCAGGTGATTTAATAAGTAGATTGACTGCTCAAATGTATTGCCGTCCCCATGCCCGATGCCAAATAACTTGGGAAGCTGTTTTACTATAATGAAGACAGCCAAACCGAAAATAAAACCTTCCATTACAGGCCGTGATATGAAATTGGTGATAAATCCCAGCCTGAAGATTCCCGCAACCATAAAGACAATGCCAACCATCAAGACCATGGTGGCGGCCAGGACCAGGTATGCCGTGTGATCCTGCGGGTTCAGCGCAGCCAGTGTGGAGGCCAGCATAACCGCTGAAGCCGAGGTTGCCACGACAGCAAGCTGCCTGCTCGTGCCGAAGATAGCGTAGGCGATAAGAGCAGCGAGGATGGTGTACAGGCCAGCCTGTACAGGCATGCCCGCCAGCCCGGCGTACGCGATGCCTTCGGGGACGACAACTCCCCATAGTGTGATCCCCGCAATTACGTCAGGTCGCAGCCATTGTTTCCAGTTGTAGTGGGGCAGCCATTGCAAAACCGGGAAAATAGAAAGGCCGGATTTTAATGCCCTGCTCAATTGGAATCGGTTTGTCATGGACATGTATACAGTAATTAATTACCTGAGAAAGTAATTGGGGAATTTACGGAAGAGCGCCTCAAAATAGCCCAGGAATTGCGTCAGGGCTTCTCTTGAACCTTCCACCCTGATTTGCGAGTTTTTCAACGCTTCATCCACAGGTGTGACTCCTGAAAGCAGAGGTCCAATTGAGGCGCGGGTGCCGATAACGGTAGCGACAGCATTTTCAGCAAGGCCGCTGCGAATTTCGGCAACACCGCGGCGAATTTCTATGGTGTAGTTTTCGCCGGCATCAGAATACTGGAAACTTACGGCCGCGTTTAAATCCAGTGTCTCCTCCGCTTTCAAGCGTACAGGCAATCCCTCAACCTGGTTGAGGGCAGGGAAGAGCTGTAGAACATCCGGTGAGATGAGGAACTGTCCCAATAAGGAATATAACGGATCGAGGTCGAGAGAACCTTCAAGTACCCTCGCCCCAGTAAGATAGAAACCGCGCCATGTAGCATTGATGGCGGCATAACCCAGCTGCCGGAAGGCAGCAGCTTTCAGTTTGCGCGCTTCCATATCATTTTCATCCGTGCGTATGACATAGGATGTAAGCTCGGCGGCGAACTGCGGGTCACCGTTAATAAAGGCCTTGTCTGCTTCCTGGAGCACCTTATCGCGGCCGCCCATAAGCTGTACAAGACGCCTGGCATATTCAAGGCGCGGTGTCGGATCGAGATAGCAGGGATCGCCGTCGAACCAGCCAATGCTGCCGCAGACGATCTGAGGCA
>JAPLHI010000180.1 GCA_026389695.1 Chloroflexota bacterium | reverse complement strand
CACCGGCCTCAGGCTGGTGGGGACACTGGCCAGGATCCTCAAGCTCGAGGGCGGTAAATACGGCCTCGCCACGCAGTGCTGCGGCGGCGGCCAGGGTGTAGCCGCCATCATCAAGAAGGAATGAACTTGCCCTGCCTGGCGCTGACCGGTAAATAATCTCGCTGATCCATATGGATCGGCCGGGGATGCCATGCCGGGAAGGCCCTGATAAAAGTATCGGTTATTTGAACCGGGGGTAATGGGTTCGAATCCGACCGCTGGCTCCAACCCATAGTGTGTAGCCCATTTTGTCGGCAGACACGAAATCTTGGACCAGCAGTTTTTCAATTTTACGTTTCTACCCAATCGATGGGTAAGCTAAAGTCGTTGACAGCGGGGTTATTTTCCTGGACCAAATTTTATCACCCGGTCCAATACGAGTTCGTTATATGCTGGACCGGCCTTGGTGGCCTTTTCCAGATACGTACGGAAGAACAGCATTAACCTGTCGTCCAGGCCGATGCCGTAGCGCTGGGGACCAACGGGTACCTCGAGGCAATGCAGGTCTCCGTTACCTTTTCTGGCTATCTTCCAGGCATACAGGTACTGTGACTGTGGATGATCGGGGATGTAGTCTGCAGCGCTGCCTTTGTACGTCCTGCTGTCAATGCCGGCGACGCCATTCAAGTACTGCAGGCCGTAGACTACGCAGTTTGAATACGTTGCCTTGCCTGTGATTTCATGGTTGACCCCGTAAATGATTACGAAGTCGTCGGGGCTATCAGGCAGGGCAAAAGCCGCATCCCGGCGGCAATCATCTTTCTTGGTCCAAGCGTCAACTTCCACGGTGGAGAAATAGGCAGAGTCACGGTTGTCAGCCATGGTGTTTATCTTGCTCTGTGTAGCCGTAAACCCTTCGGGTAGGGCAACATAGGTTGGCAGCTCGGTCGCCTGGAGGTTTTCGTACTTGGACAGGATGGCATGCCGCAGCTCCTCTACCGCAGGCAGCAGATCCAGCTCCGTTTTTCCTGTGCCTCGTACACGCAGTGTTGGAACGGGAAATGGGTCTAACGTTACGGGCGCTTTAGGTGTCAGGCGGAGCACTACCGAGCCGGGGTCTTTGATGTAAGCATCTAATTCGTTCTTGTCACTGGGAACCGCCACGCGGCTGACAAAACCAAACAGGTCAACGCTCCCTTCAAGGCCCATATTCACCGTTGATGATGGAATTACATCTGTATTCATAATATCCAGAGAATAGCCTGCAGTCTGTGCCGCCGTGCGCACCAGCGTATCTATCCCTTTATCAGCAGTGGATATGATAATCACAGGTTGGTTGAACGGGCTGCCTGTGGCGCTTTTGGTCTTGATAGTCAGGTTGTTTATGGTATCGCCGATGCTATTGAGAAATGTCACGTACTTCTTGAGATCAGAATCATACCTCATCGTTAAATAGCTCTGATAGCTGAAGAAACCAGCTTCCGGCGGTGTGCGGCCGACCTGGACAATGGCTTCATCGTGACGTAACGGGTAAGCAAATGCCAGGCCGCTGCGGGGGTCAACCTTCATATTGGGTGTCTTCTGACCGGGTGCAGGAGGCAATTTGTAAGCCAGGTATGGTGCGCCTACATTAGCCCCCTGGCAGCTATCAAGAATGCCTGCGCTACATAGGGCGATTGCATCCTGGTAACCATATGATTATTAGCAACATCATAATAACCAATACGAACCATCCGAATTTCTTCATGAGGTAACCTCCTTCGTAGATGTGTTAAACTTCTCTTCTCAACCGCGTCATGGCAACATGGGTATGTGTGTAAATCCGTAGTAAATTTTGTACAGCTATACTATGAAGGCCAATTAAGTCGTCCCTGCATGAATTATCGGCCATTTACTTGACGTCACGTAAATATTTTGCCACAAACTTTGCACTCAAACCTGTCATGATAATTCGCTGATACAATTATGTACTGTCCTTCTATGTGGCTCTTACATTTTGGGTTTGGGCATTTTATATTAGGTATTATAGTCCTTGTGTCCAGGTTACCAGACCTTTGAATAGGACGATTTGCCACTTCATACAAATGCTTCAAATATATTCTTTCCGCGTCCAGTGCCGCCTGCTTCTGTCTCCAATTTTGTATTGGGCTTTTTATAAACGAGTAAATGGCATAAAAGAGAACCGAGCACACAAGAATCAATACGATAACAGCGAGAACTGACAATCTATGATTCCTCCGCAGGCTTAATCAATCTCTTCCCTCCCAACAACCTATTAAAGTCCTACTATCGTAACAGCATACTCCATGTAGCGTTACCTTTCAATGTCTTAGTACGATTTTATTTATTTTGCATATACGATACAATATGGGCAATTAGTGAGGCTGATGTAAATGCAGCAGACGTTTCAGTTCCTTTAGAATTTATCACCACTGCACAAACATCGGCATGTATGTTAATCCATAATAAATCAGGATCAGCCACACAGCCAAATATTACGTTTTCCACAATGCTATAATTGAGCCGGATAATATAGAAATCGGAGGTTTGATGATGACTAAGGCTTTGAGTTACAGAATCCTGTGTCCGGGGTACATTTTAGTGACAGTTTTAGTTATGTTATTGGGTTCGGCGTGTGCGCAAATAACAATGCCTTCAAGCAAGCCGGAAGATAAGACAATATCTCAAACCATAACAAGGGGATTAACAGGATCGGAAAATAACACAAAATATGAAACAACAAAAAAGGACTTGATAAAGCCATTGGAAAAGATAGGCGTAATAGGCTTACAGCCTGACCTGTCCAAACTACACATAATCAATACTAATACCGCTGATTCCGCAAGGGCTATATTTGGAGAGACAACCGCCGCAACCGGAAGGACTGATGGTGTGGTAGGCATGCATACAGCCAGTGGAAACTATGGTGTACTTGGCGGCAGCCTCGTTGGAGTTTATGGAGTACATGAACAGGCCCAGACCTCCGGTGTAATTGGCGCAGGCAACTGCGGTGTTGGAGGCTATAATCAAAATAGCCACAATTATGGTGAACTCGGTACAGAGGCAAGTGGTGTAGCAGGATATGGTTATAATACGGCTAATACGTTTTGCAGCGGAGTCTTTGGGCAATTTAAAGGTGGCAACTACGGTAAACTTGGAACTGAAAAATCTGGCGTATATGGTAGTGGCTATCCCTACGCTGGATATTTTGACGGTCCCGTTTATGCACGAGGATACCCCTACGCCGGAGATTTTGGCGGCGGTCCCGTTCATGCACAAAGCCTGGAGGTCACTGGCACTAAGAAGTTTGTGGTACCCGACCCTGCAGATCCCGGCAGAGAAATATGTTATTCGTGCATTGAAGGGCCTGAAGCCGCTACGTATATCCGGGGCATTGCTCAAATAGTCAATGGGCAAACAACAATACAACTCCCTGGCCACTTTGCGAAAGTGACTTCGGAACAGGGGATAACCATACAGCTTACCCCGGTTGGAAAATGGCTGCAATTATATGTCCTGGAAAAAAGCACCTCCACAGTCACAATAGCCGAAGCAACAGGTCAGAGTGGAAATTTCGATTATTTTATTCAGGGAATTCGGAAGGGATACGAAAATTTCGAAGTGGAACGCCCGCGTACTGCTACGCCTCAAGCAAAGGACCCTTAGCTGTTAACCTGGCCAGTCTCCAAGTAATGACAAAAAATTTAAATTAAGTTTGTATTGAAGAGAAATCAGGTCACGGCAGTAAGAGTCATTTTATAGTAGTATGCTGTTCCCCATATAGGAAGTTTGCTATTAGAAAATAGCTTCAGCCCGTCATGGCAACATCGGTATGTATGTTCATCCATAATAAATCAGACAATTAAAAAGCTTTAGAGGAAACAGCCAGATTACAAAATTAATTGTGGATTGATTAATGGGTGACCTTCCTCCGGTTTTAGTATAACCCTCTATTAGAGTACTGTCACTATTAGGAAGCCCAATGATAAATCCTAAAAAGCCAATTATGCGTATTTAGTTGCTTATATTGTATGATAGAATATGTAAAGGTAGTGAGTCTGAAAAGGGGGAGGAAAAACATGATTGGCAGCAAAGCTAGCTATGCCTTGTTGACAGGAGCTTCCAGTGGGATTGGTTATGAACTGGCCAAGCTGTTTGCGAAGGATGGCAAGGACATTGTGGTAATCGCCAGAAGCAAAGACAAGCTTGAGGAGTTGAAGAGAGACCTGGAGAAGGAATATGGGATGAAGGTGAGGGTCTTGGTCAAGGATTTGGCTGACCCCAAATCACCGCAGGAGATATTCAGCGAACTGGAAAAGGAAGGCGTCGACGTAGATGTGCTGGTCAACAACGCTGGTTTTGGGGTCTATGGCATGTTCTCTGGCACAGACTGGCAGAAAGAAGCCGAAATGATTCAGGTGAATGTCGTTGCACTGACCCAGTTGACCAAGCTGTTCCTCAAGAAGATGCTGGAGAAGAAGTCAGGGAAGATATTGAACATCTCCTCAACCGTAGGATTAATACCATCTTCTTGGGTCTCTGTGTATAGTGGTACTAAACACTATGTGCTGGGTTTCTCTAACGCAATTGCCAATGAACTGAAGGGAACCGGAGTCAGTGTGACCTGCTTTTGTCCCACCGCGACGAAAACACCGTTCTGGAAAAGGGCAAATGCAGAAAACAGCACGGGACTCAAACTTGGAGCCCTAATGATGGATGTTGCCACTGCTGCCAGACTCGCTTATCGGGCGTTAGAAAAGGGCAAAACAACTGCTATTGCCGGTCTGCTACCGAGCCTTACGACGTCTATTTCGGTTAGGCTAGTGCCAAGAAATCTGGCCTGCTCCGTTGCAAGCTCGCTCCTGCAACCCGAGCATCGGTGATAACTAAAGACAGACAGCTATTAAAGAATATCCCAAGGCAGTTTTATCCACCACATCGCGCATCATGTCAACATCGGTATGTTTGCCCTTTCACGCGTAAATTGGCAGCTAGCAGAGTTAGAAACTCAGTATCACCACTGCACGAACATCGGTATGTATGTTCACCCATGATAAAAAGTGTCGCCGAAGTTTGAATTCAGCGCACTATGGTAGATTAAGTGCTCTCCGCCCTTTCTTTGAGGTTGGCTAGCCACTTTTCGTCTGTACTGCATAGTCCTTTCTTAATTAAGGGATAGGTCAGAAAAAGCATCCAGCCGGTCATTGTTTCACGCGTTGTTGCTATTGTCGTCCCCTGCACTTCATTGAATTCCCATTCGTGAACACCCTTAAGGCCGAGGCCTTTTCCAACCCATATTAT
>JAPLHI010000137.1 GCA_026389695.1 Chloroflexota bacterium | reverse complement strand
ATCTAGAAAAAGATAAAACCAAGATAGAGGATAGTCGGTAGACAGGCCGGCCTCCAGAGCAGAAATAGTCAGTTACAGGGTGGGGTTTATACGAAATGTCGGGTGCACTTAGCTCCGGATTCGCCTCTCCGGTTAAACCATACGCTATTTTGTGTAGACCTGGCTACGGCTTGACTATTACCTTAACCGACTCATCAGCCTTCGTTTGAATTTCGAAGGCTTCCATAATCTGATCTACCGGGAACTCATGGGAGATGAGCGGTTTAACTTTCACCTTGCCTTCGGCCAGCAGTTTTATCGATTCTTTGATTTCCTTGCTCGGTGCCCCCTTGCCCGGCAGGAAGGAACTGATCAGGCTGATTTGCTTGTGAATTATGTGGTTCACGTTTATGGGTACATCCTCCTCGAACAGTCCTACCGCAACAATCCGGCCTCCGGTACGGGTCATTTCGATTGCCTGCTGCAGGACCTTTGCTACCCCGGAACATTCCATGACGATATCGACGCAGCCGCCGCCTTTGCCGCTGAAGCTGCGCCCTGTGCCGGTCAATTCGATTACCCGCTCCAGCGGGTTCTCCCTGGCGGCATTGATTACCACATCCGCGCCGAGCTCTTGGGCCAGCTTTAAACGCTTCTCAGAGACGTCGGAAACTATTACCTTGGATACGTAAAGTTTCAGTACCTGCATCACCGTCAGTCCGATTGTGCCCAGCCCAGTGACCACGCCTGTTTCAAACGGCTTGGGGTCTGCCAGCCTTACCCATTTATACGCTCCCGAGAGCGGGTCAAAAAACGACGCTTCCTCAAAGCTTATGTTGGCGGGAATTTTGAATACGTTCTTGTCAACGACGGCATCCGGAACAAACGCATACTCGGCATAACCGCCGTTTCTGCTGTATCCAATCAACATATGGCGCTGCATTTTATCGCACATCCAGAACTTGCCCGACTTGCAGTAGTCGCATTCACCGCACGGTTTGTGGCCGACGGAAGGACACCACTGCGGCTGACCTCGCAGGCACCAGAAGCACTTGCCGCATGATCCACCCGCCAGTTCCAGCCCGAACTGCAGCGGGACCACGCGGTCGCCCAACTTGATGCCTTTTACCTGTTTGCCGACCTCCACTACCTCACCCGCCAGCTCATGGCCCATCACAAAGCCCGGACGGCTGAATATTCCCTCTTTGTATGCATGCAGGTCCGAGCCGCAGACTCCGCAGGCTTTGACTTTAATCAGGATATCCGTCGCTTCGATCTTGGGGACGTCGAGTGTCTCTACCTTAAAATTTTTTGCACCATAAAATACGGCTGCCTTCATTGTTTTCTCCTTGTTAGGCTTTTTCCACACAGTCTGGTTGATGTAAGACAATGCGTGTAGCGCTGGATATTATTGAGTCATGGCGCTGCACCTGCCGCCGCTGCAACGTCCCCATCCGGGATATACAGTGTTTAGATAGGAACTGCCGGTTGGGACATAGGTGCTTGTACCGGTACCGGACGGCTGCATAATAACTATATCGGAGGGCGAAGACGTATCTTGAATATCGGACAACGCAGAACTAGGATAAGTATAAGTCGGAGCAGCAGGAGTTGAAGCAGGTGAATAAGGCTTCTGCTTATACGACGTATTTGTTTCCTGCAGATCGTTTGTCGAGGTGGATTGTAACGCTTCAAAAGTAGGCACAGTTGAGCCTGCTTTTACTGAATTTGAATTATTTTCTATCAGGGCGAAGGTAATTATGAGCAATATTACGCTGCAGAATAATAGTAAAACAGCAGGTGATTTGGATTTATTTATGATATAGGTGTTTTCGCTAAATGTGCCGGCGTCCGGCCAATTAAGCTTCATACCGCATTTGGGACAATTTAAAAACGTGTTGTTGACCCACTCATGGCAATGGGGACAGTTGTAATACAGGGTTGCGTTGCAGTTTCTGCACGACCTTACTCCTATGACATTGTGATTGCCACAGTTATAACATGCGAAAAAGTGGCTCCAGTTGCTTTGCATCACATATCATTATAGCAGTGAAAGGGATACTATACCAGGGCGATATTTGGCAAATATTAAGCAAATATTACAGCTTGCCTGATTTATACCTATAAAATTTCATTACCGGGCGGCCACTGAGGATGAAACATCACGGAAGACTGACAATCAGCCTGCTTTTGCTTTTCTCCATCCTTTTCAGCAACTTCGGCACCTCCTGTAGTATTTTAAAATCCAAAAAATCCGGCCAATCTGATAGCAGCGCTGCCTCTGTCCCGGTGGTGAATCCAGAAGTTATCAAACCTTACCTATTTGACAATCCATCCAAAACGGTCACGAAAAAAGCTACAAAAAAGGATGGATTAACTATAAAAGAGGAGGGCCTTACACTTGTTGTTCCCCCCGGGGCTGTTAAATCGGATACCCAGGTAGTGGTAAAAACATTTAATCAACCTCCTCCATCAACAGTCCTTTCGGAGTCTGACACAAGGCCCAAAAACGCTGTTATGATAGGCAAGGTATATGACTTTGGCCCGGATGGAACAGAATTCGATAAGCCGGTTCAAGTCACCCTACCGTATGATAAATCACTTATAAAATCAAAGGATGACGCAAATAAAATCCAGTTGGCTTATTACAATGGCGAAAACTGGGTAGCGGTTCCGAGTACCGTGGATACTGCTAAGAGTACAGTCAGCGCACAGATAACTGGTTTTCCTGGACTTGCAATGTCTACAATTTATTTTGGTATTGCGGCGGCTGCTTTGGTTGTGGCGGGAGGACTATTAATATACTATGAGTCGGATAAAATACGTACCAATCCTCTGAAATCCGATACTATCAAACAATATGTGCAGACCGGTACACTTGTTGATGATAATATTAAGATAGCTGGGGTACAAGAGTGGAAACAACACAACGGCGTAAATTATCAGGATGGTTGGATACCTCTTGAAGACCCGGCTCATAAGGGAAAACTTAATCCCAAACTAGTTCAAGCTGTAGACCCAACCCTTGTGAGTCAAGACATGATTCAGAAAATAGGATTTAAAAAAAGTGTGGACGTTGTGTACCCTAAATATAAAGAGCATGTTAAAGGCGAAGACCTGAATTGGTTGGAACCAGATCAATGGTTTACAAACGGTTATAAAGGCGACTGTACTGCCATCGCTACCAGTCACCTCAGCATGCTCAGGGCGCTGGGTGTGGATGCATGGGGAGTTGAAGGTTCGCTTCCTTCTGGCAAAAGACATGCGTGGATTGAGTTCTGTTACGAAGGTAGACCTTATTATTATGACGCGGAATGTGGCATTTGTCCGCTGGATTTGGCTGAAAAAATTATGCAGCCGAAAAGAGATGATAGTCAGATGTTTAATGAAAAAGGCCGGCATCCGTATACCCAGAATTGGTGGAATGATGATGTATATGATGTCAGTCTGAAGATAATAGCGCCGGTAAAGATCGGGTTAGCCGGCACGCCGTACACTTTCACTACTGAGACAGAAAACATTCATAAAGGCGCCAAGTTCCAGTGGAGGTTCTACTCCAGTAAAGACGAAGAAGGTGCTCATTATAAAGATCGGGAAACGGCGGAACATACCTATAAAACATCGGGTAAAAAGACGATTAGGGCAGAATACGGTTATGAAGATGACTTGAGAACGATAGCTTATGATGAAATCGAGTTCGAAGTACAATCACCCGTCCCCGTCATCAAATCCTTTAATACCAGCGCTCCCAGCGTCATCCAGGGCTCCTGTTCAACCCTTACATGGGAGGTTACAGGCGCCGACTCTGTTATCATAAACCCCGGATCGACATCAGTCGCTGCTGTGGGTAGTTGCCGGGCCTGCCCTGCCTCCGACACGACCTATATCCTGACGGCGACCAATGCCGGCGGAACTGTGACACGTTCGGTTTCGGTCAAATGGGTGCCTTATACTCCAGCTCCAGCTCCAGCTCCAGCTCCAACTCCAACTCCCACACCTGCTCCGACACCATCAGCAGATAAGGAAGAGGTTAATTTTGAGGTATACAGGGAGGTTACAACCACGTTTTCCGATAAATCAGTTACAAAGGACAAGCAGTATTGCCAGCAATTCCTCGTAAAGATATATAAGGTAGAGGGTTTTAAGGAAACATTCCTTGATCCCGGCGTTCAAGGCGGTTTTTCAATCGCCCGCAATGGCTTGTACACGCGCATTCTGCCTGTTGGACGCTATAAATACATTGTAAACGGTGATTATACTAATCCCGATGGCTTCGCATCAGGTATTGGAGGTTTCGACGTTGTCAAGGGTGGAAGCAATTGGATTTCAGTGGTGGATTCTGCAACCAGGAGTTTTAAATAGGAGCTTGAGTATAAATTCATTTGTTCACCATTTGAATATAAAGTGTTTAATGAAAGATAATCCGCCCGTTCACACGCACAGGCATACAAAAATACACTGTGCGAATCCTGGTTCCAAGATGGTCCTTGAAGCTTCCTGTGGAACGCCGGGCGGGCATGCAAACATTGCATATACCTGCATTTATAAGTAAGGCCCGAATGTATTATGCGTAATCAAGGGCGCTTCGCCCGTTCGAAACGCCCTGACTTATAAGCTATTTTACCATTCCCATCATGCCTTTATACATTTGGCTAGAGTGAATATAAATAACAGGTCATTTGCTATTGCGAAGGCACGGGAATGCTTAAAAAAGCCGAAATACAGTCTGCAGCAGCCAGATAATTATGAGAATTACTGCAACTATAAGCGCTATATTGATCAGCCAGCCTAAACCGCGAAAAAAGCGAAAACCTAAAAGCCATAAAACTAACAGAATAATGCCAATGATTAACAGGGTATTCATAACTACCTCCTTAGCAGCTAAATACACTCGTCCCGTCTATGTATTATATATGAAACTTTTGTAGCATCTCCTGATGATATTAACCCGAAGATAAGCTCAGAGGTTCGTGTCTATCCCCCTTCCCCAATCAGTCCTTTTATGGCGACCAACACATCCTGCATCAGGGCATCCTTCTGCTCGATATTATAGCGTGACGCGTCTATAGGCTCCCCTATATTCACCTCGATTTTTTGATCTAGTTGGAAATCCCAGGTGCCGAGCTTGAGGATTTTCTCGCTCCCTTTAATACCCACCGGGATGATAACAGCCCCTGTCTGCAGTGCGAGCATAAACCCGCCCTTTTTGAATTCCCCGAGTCGCCCCGTGCGTGACCTCGTTCCTTCGGGAGCCACCCAGAGGACGATTCCGCTCTGCATACTTTTGCGGGCCTCATCCAGGTCCTTGATCGCCTGCGCGTGATCGTGACGGTCGATGGAGATGAATTCCGCCGCTTTCATAGCTTCACCAAAGATGGGTATCTTGAAGAGCTCCTTCTTGGTCAGCATGCGGATGCTGCCGGGCAGCGAAACAAAGATCAAAGGGATATCGTAATGGCCGCGGTGGTTGGACATAATGATATGAGGCACTCCCGGCTTTATAGCTACATTATGCGGATTATTCACCTGCCAGGTAGCTTTAACCGATCCGAGAAGCAGGCCCGACCACCACCTGAGAACGCCGTCCGCGTAGTCCCTGGTATAAGTGCGGCTGAGCCTCAGGTAAAGCACAAGAAATGAGATCCCCAGCGTGTAGGCCACCGTGGTTGTCATGATGCGGATTGTCTTGAAAAACGATGCCTTTATATCAAATACCCCCGCCTCAGATTACTCCCTGGAACAGGTCTTTTTCACGCTTCCGCCCGGTCGGGAGTGGATATCCCCGCATATACCTGTCGCTCTCTCCGAAAATACGGTTGGCCATGCGCATCAGATTTACATTGGGTGGCCGGCCTCCACCCTGGCTGGCATGGCAGGCCCTGGCGCGTTCCCTGGTCTCTACGGTCTGCTTGCTGAGCTTCACCACGGCATTCACGGGAAAGTCCACTTCAACTATGGCTGCCAGGTCGATGTCTTTATTGCGTCCGAACTTTCGCGGGTCCTGCCCCAGAAGCGGCATCAGCTTCACCACAAGCTTTAGCAGCTTGCGTGGGAAGATGTGGAAATACAGCTTTTGAGGCTGGAAAGCCGGACCGGCCTCCGGGTAACGGCTGGCGTCGCCCGCTGCGCGGAAGGCCTCCACGGTTGCCCTGTGTGAAGCTATATGGTCGGGGTGGTGGTAACCGCCGACGGCATCATGGGTGATTACTACCTGCGGCTTCACTTCACGTATCACTTTAACAATGCGACCGGCCACCTGCTCTACCGGTGCGGATGTCAGGGCGTCGGGGTGCCTGTTATCCTCCGATCCCGGCATGCCGGAGTCACGGTAACCGAGGTGGAAAACATCTGACAGGCCAAGCACAGCGGCAGCGCATTTCAGCTCAGCCCAGCGTAAATCTCCCGGAGTAGCATAGCCCTGCAGTCTGTGCGCGCTGATGGTGCCCGCCTCGCCGCGCGTGGCACAGGCATAATAAACCTTAACCCCTGCCGCGGCGTACTGCGCCAGCGTGCCTCCTACGGCGAATGTTTCATCATCGGGATGCGCTCCCACGAAAAGCAGTGTCCGTTCATTCATAATGGGTCATATTATAGAGGTTCAGACATATCCCTACAAAGGCTCTCTCTGCCATATGTACATCTTAGCTCGCAGGCAAACTTCACTATGAATGCGATAACCCGTTTTCCTGTCTAAGGTGAAGTCTATTGTGGCAAACCCTTGCTGTAGCAGCGCAGGGGGATGCCCTTTCTCACTGACATGTAGCACTTGTTGCAGTTGGTGCAGGAGGAGGCGGATGTTTTCCCCTCTCTGATTCTGCGCACCAGCCGGGGCTCCCTGATCAGGGGGCGGCACATGGATATCAGGTCGGTGTACCCACTCTGTACAGCGTTCTCCATGGAGGAAACGTTACGCCAGCCCCCGACTGCGAAAAGCGGTATCTCACCCATGACCGGCCTGATCATTTGCGTTGCTTCAAGGTTATAACCCTCCGCGAAACGTACCGCTTCCTGCATTTTTTTCAAAGCCGTTTCTATTTGCGGCCTGGCCGGGGGATCATACATAGCAAGTATTTCCTGGATGGGGATATCTCCCCTGCACACATGCCAGGGTGATAGCGCTGTTGTGCCGCAGCTTATTTCCAGCCCGTCAATTTTAATATCTGCTAAACGTTTAGCGTAATCTACCGCCAGGGAAGGGGTAATCCCTTGCGTCCGCGTATAGTCATTTGAATTTAGTTTTACCAGCAGGGGCATCCCCGCCGGCAATACGTTCTTTACCGCTAAAATTATTTCCTTCAGTAATCGAAAGCGGTTCTCTTCGCACCCTCCCCAGGAATCCTCGCGATGATTGAAATAGGGCGAAAGGTTATCTTCATTCATAGAATTGACCGCGTAGGAGTCCGCGGGTTTTTGCCCACCCGTATTGCTCTTATCCGGTGCGCCTGAATGCCCCAGTTGAAATATGATTTTACCTTCGTGCTCATGCACGGATCGTGCCAGAGCTTTTAACCCTGCAATCATATTGTCAGCATAAATCCCGGTCTGATGTATCCTGGTTCTGCCGGATGGGTGGACAGCCATATGGCTGGAGATGATTAAACCGACCTCTCCCCTGGCAAGCGTAGCATTCTTCTTGAGTGTACTCTCGGTGACCGCGCCATCCTCGGAGGCCAGGTTGTCTTCGCAAGCCGAAAAAACAAAGCGGTTCCTGAGTTGAAGATTTCCCAGTTTAAACGGGGTGAATAAGATAGACATATAAGAAACCTCGTCAGAAAAGTCTAAATGAAACCTGATTTGATGTCCAATAAATGACTTTTGCCCCGGTTGCCGCAATATACAGTTATAAAGCCAGGAATTGCCGTGCCGATACCGCTCTAAAGACTTGCCGGATGTCACGTATTTTAAATAGCGTATCTCTTACGGGTTCACATGCAGAATCTGAGTTTTCGTATCTTCACCGGCAGGATTGAATGCTCTCAGTACATAGGTGTGTGTCCCCAGGGATGGAGTCAAGGTCTGGCTGCCCGCCGCTGATACAGGCGAGCCGTTGATAGTTACGGTGCCGGCATTGCGCACTTCCCACCTCATGACTGCGCTGTGGGGCCCGACCCCGGGCGGCACATTGATAATGTTCGGGCTGATATCAAAGACAACTATATTGGGGCGTAAGGTGGGTAAAGGCGCTGTAGGTGTAACAACCGGTGGTGTTACCGTTGAGGAAGAAGATGAAACTGTAATCGTCACTGCAGACGATGCTGACCCGGCTGAATTGCTTGCCGTTAACGTATA
>JAPLHI010000087.1 GCA_026389695.1 Chloroflexota bacterium | reverse complement strand
TATAGTCTCTTTTGCCTCAAATCCGGGATCACGCAGATGGCAATGCAGATCAATGAATCCCGCGCAGGCAACAAGCCCGCTAGCATCAATTGTACGAAGGTTTGCTTTACTTACGTCTTTGCCAATAGATTTGATCTTGCCCTCGGAAATTAGAATATCCCCTGTAGTATCTATGTTCTGACCGGGATCAATTATATGTGCATTTTTAATTAATAAATCAGGAGACATCAGCGGTTTTTACCTCCTGCTATTAAATATAGTAATGCCATTCTCACTGCCACCCCGTTGGTAACCTGTTCTTCGATCAGGGATTGCGTGCTGTACGCTACTTCGTGGCTGATTTCGATCCCCTCATTCATCGGGCCGGGATGCAGCACAATCGCGCCGGGCTTAGCATAGGATAATCTTTCCGGTGTTAGCTGGTAATGCTGAATATACTCCCTTATGGATGATATCAGGCCGCTTTGCTGACGTTCTTTTTGCAATCTCAAAGGCATTACCGCATCTGCGTCTTTGATCGCTATATCTAAATCATATTCAATGGTTACATGTTCTAAATCGCATTTTTGTAGCATTTCATTCAAACCGTGCGGCATCAGAGTAGGAGGCGCGCAGATAATTAGTTGTATTCCGAGAGATTTCATGCCCCAGATGTTAGACCTGGCTACCCGGCTGTGCATGATGTCGCCTACAATGACTATTTTGCGACCGCTCAAATCCCCCAGGTGACGTCTTAAGGTATACATATCGAGCAAGCTTTGCGAAGGATGAGCATGACAGCCGTCCCCCGCGTTGATGATGCTGGTTTCCAGGTTTTGTGCTGCTACATACGGCGCTCCGGAGCACGGATGCCTGATGATGATAGTATCTACACCCAGTGCCTGCAGGGTGCGCAGGCTGTCGATAAGAGATTCCCCTTTCGTCACGCTGCTTTTAGAAGGATCCAGGCTGATGGTATCGGCGCTGAGGTACTTAGCAGCCAGTTCAAATGATGCCCTGGTCCTGGTGCTGGGTTCGAAAAACATCGTGGCAATGGTTTTGCCGCGGAGGGTTGGTACCTTTTTAACGTCCCTGGAGATCACCTCGCTCATCGCGTCGGCGATTTCGAAGACAAGGTTGATCTCATCGGGCGAGAAATCATCCAGGTCAAGAACGTGTTTATGTTGCCATAGGCCGATAGAAAGAGGTGGCAATGCCTCCTGGCTGGGGACGCTCAACTTTGGTTCATTCACGCTCATCACTTCCTCCGGCGCCCGGCTTCATCACAGTGACTTTATCTACTGCATCCACTTCGCTGATGTAGACTTTTATCTCTTCATTGCGGGCGGTGGGTATATTCTTGCCCACAAAATCAGCTCTTATGGGCAGTTCTCGATGTCCTCTATCAATAAGTACGGCCAACTGAATGGTTTCCGCTCTACCCAGGTCCATTAAAGCATCCAGGGCTGCACGGATACTGCGCCCCGTGTAAAAAACGTCGTCGACTAATATGACGTGTTTGCCGGATATATCGAAAGGAACGTAACTCTGCTGGACAACGTGTTTGAAACTCAGTGATGAAACATCATCCCTGTATAGGGTGATATCGAGCGAGCCAACGGGTGTTTCAACTTTTTCCATGTCGTGGATGATTTTGGCCAGTCTTTGAGCCAGAGGAACACCGCGTGTCTTAATGCCTACAAAAACGATGTTAATGGCGCCCTTATTCCGCTCTACGATCTCGTGGGCGACGCGAACAAGGGCTCGTTCGATATCGGCTGAATTAAGAAGAACCTTTTCGGGCATTAAAAAACCTCATGCCATCGCTGGCAAGAGGTCACATCTATATGTGGTGCTCGATAAGGTATTCGGTTGTATGTAGATGTTTTCATTCCCTTGCCAGCCTCGCCGGACTGACTTAAAGGTCTAATTTCTAATATTCTAACATATCGTCGTGATATAAATCAATTATTTATATTGGAGGTTACTGTATTTTATTATCTTGACGGTTAAGTTAAAATTAGAAGCTGTTGAAGAGAATTAAATTAACAGTTAAAAAACTTTACATAATTTGTATTCTCGGAGGTAAAATTGAAATTTGAAGTAAAACCGGGAGATATTTCCTCATTTAAGTGTGATGCTATTGTAGTTAACCTGTTTGAAGATGTTGATAAACCGGGTGGAGCTACAGCCGCGGTTGACTCTGCTTTAGGTGGTGCTATTGTAGAGCTTATTAAAAACGGTGAGATTAAAGGCGAACTGCATGAAATACATATACTGCACAGCCTGGGGAAGATACCGGCAAGGATCGTGGCAGTAGCAGGATTGGGCAAGAAAGAGGATTTTAATGTAGATCATGTCCGCACTTTAATGGGAGACGTTGTCAGAACCCTGAAAAAGCATAACTGCACAAAAATTGCCACTATCATACATGGCGCCGGTATAGGAGGTATTGAACCCGGCCACGCCGCTCAGGCAACTGTTGAAGGATGCCTGCTGGGTGCATATACATTTAATAAGCATATAACCAAAAAGGAAGAAGAACGCGAAATAGAGACAGTGATTCTGATGGAGCGGGATAAAACGAAGCTTGGTAGTTTAAACCCCGGGGTAGGTAAGGGAGTAATATACGCGGAGGCAACTATACTGGCTCGCAATATGGTGAACGAACCGGCCAATCATATGACGCCAACCCATATGGCCCTGACTGCAGATAGGTTAGCTAAAGAATGTGGTCTCGATATTACTGTCCTTGATAGTAAAGATATGGGAAAAATGAAAATGGGAGCGCTGCTTGGCGTCGCTCAGGGCACGAATCAAGCTCCCAAATTCATTATCTTAAGTTATACAGGTGATGATTCAAAGAAAGATACTGTCGGCTTTGTAGGAAAGGGATTAACCTTCGATTCCGGCGGTATCTCACTGAAGCCTCAGGAGTTCATGTCGGACATGAAAGGCGATATGTCGGGCGGTGCAGTTGTTATGGCCGCTATAAGTGCCATAGCCAGGCTGAAACTGAAGATAAATGTGACAGCCGTAATACCGGCAACTGAAAACCTGCCCGGCGGAAGGGCTCTTAAACCGGGAGATGTATTAAAAGCTATGAACGGTAAAACCATTGAGGTTGTCAATACCGATGCTGAAGGGCGCCTGGTACTGGCAGATGCAATTTCCTATGCTGTGAAGAAAGGGCTTTCACCGATCATTGACCTGGCTACACTCACGGGTGCCTGCCATATAGCGCTGGGAGACCTGTATGCCGGGGTATTTACTAACAATCAACCGCTTGTCGACAGTCTGATCGAAGCAGGCAGCGAAGCAGGGGAAAACCTGTGGCAACTTCCTCTACAATAAAAGCGAAATAGCCGATATTAAAAACTCCGGCGGACGTTACGGAGGAGCTATCACGGGAGCATTGTTTATACAGGAGTTCATAGCAGATACGCCGTGGGTGCATATGGATATCGCAGGTCCCTTCATGTCGGAAAAAACTAAAGGTATGCTCGTCAAAGGGGCTACCGGATTCGGTGTGCGTACATTAATAAATTTCGCTTCCAATTATATTAATAAGGGGGGATAAGCAATGAAAATAAAATGGTTGGGGCACTCTTGTTTTTTATTGACTTCGGAAAAAGGCACCCGGATACTTATGGATCCTTTTACGGCGGGTCAGTATCAGAATTATCCGGTGGTCAAGGAAACTGTGGATATAGTAACAATAAGCCATGGACATCCTGATCACAATAATGTTGCCGCGGCATCCGGCAATCCTGAAATCGTGAAAGAAAGCGGAACCAGGAATATCAAGGGCGTCAGCATCAAAGGTATCAATGTTTGGCATGACGAGAACAAAGGAAAGGAACGTGGCGAGAATATTATTTTTTGCCTGGAGGTTGATGGCGTGCAGCTTTGCCACGTCGGGGATCTCGGACATAGTTTATCCGGCGAGCAGATTAGTGAGATCGGAAGTGTAGATGTATTACTTATTCCCATCGACGGCGTTTTTACCATTGATGCCGGTACAGCTAAAAAAGTGTGTGATGCTTTAAAACCGAAACTCGTTATCCCCATGCATTATAAGACAGACAGCTGCGACTGGCCGCAGTGGAGCGCCAAGGATTTTGTCAAGGATGTTAAAAATGTCCGGCATGTGGAATCCAGCGAAGTTGAGATTACGAAGGATAAACTGCCTGCCGAAACAGAGTATATAGTGCTTGGCGTGCCCTGCTGAATACAGCCTACTCCCCGGTTTTCACAGTTAATTTAGTATAGGCAATGCGTGCCGCTTCAGACTCTGCTATCTTTTTACTTTTGCCTGAACCGATGGCAAGTATGACTTCGCCTACGGATACCGCAACAATAAACGTCTTATCATGGTCGGGGCCTGTGGATTCGATGACTTCATATTGCGGCAATTGTTTATATTCCGCCTGGGTTAGCTCCTGAAGCATAGCTTTGAAGTTAGGTCAGAATTTCCCTGAATTCATGGTCCGCAGGTCTTCTTCATAGTTTCTTAATATTAAATCTTTGGCCATCCCTATTCCCTGGTCCAGAAAG
>JAPLHI010000126.1 GCA_026389695.1 Chloroflexota bacterium | reverse complement strand
GTGGGCGCGCTGGCGCGCTTCAACGTCAACCACGATAAACTCCATCCCATGGCCAAGAAGATCGCCGGGGTCTTCGGCCTCAAGTCGCCCTGCTATAACCCCTACTTCATCAGCGTGGCCCAACTGGTAGAATCGGTGCACGTGGTTGAGAACAGCATTATGATCCTGGACAAGCTGCTCAGCAAAGGCATCAAGCCGGAGAAACCTGAAGTCAAGGTCAAAGCCGGACGTGGTGTTGGCGCGGTTGAAGCACCCAGGGGCATCCTCTTCCACGACTACACTTTCGATGATGCCGGCAAATGCATCGCCGCCAATATCATCATCCCCACCAACGAGAACCACAACAGCATTCAGCACGATTTTGATAAGCTGCTCCCCGAGATTCTGGACAAACCGCAGGATGAGATCAAGCTGGCCATGGAGATGCTGGTAAGGGCTTACGATCCCTGCGTCTCCTGCTCCACACACATGCTGGAAGTGAAGTTCAAGTAACTTCGCATAATAATTAGCGCCAAAAGGCGGGCTCAGTAGCCCGCCTTTTTATTTGATAACTGTAAGTACAAGTAATTTGACACTTTCCTTGTAAGGCTGCATAATTATTATGAGCATATGCTCATAATAAATGAGGTTATATAAATATGCCAAGGCCGATTAAATGCCGCAGGATAGGTTTCATACCTGGTGTTAACTATTTCAAACCTGCCGGCATACCGCTGAGGTTTCTGGAGGAGGTGAGCCTATCCCTTGAAGAAGCCGAGGCTGTAAGGCTAAAGGATATTGAGGATCTGGACCAAGAGCAGTGTGCTGTAAAAATGAACATATCGCGCCCGACGTTTCAGAGAGTACTGGAATCGGCACGGAAGAAAATAGCCGATGCGCTGCTCAATGGAAAGGCAATCAGGATAGAGGGCGGCAATTATGAAATGGTTAATGAAATTTGCTGTTGCGAAGGTAAGCATAAACCGGCTATCACCTGTAATAAAGGAGGAATAAACATAATGAAAATCGCCGTAGTTACCGATGATGAAACCACAGTCTGCCAGCATTTCGGCAGGGCGGAGTATTACATGGTCTTCACAGTTGAGGATGGAAAAATCAAGAGCAAAGAGAGACGTAACAAGGTAGGGCACCGGCACTTCGCAGGATCTGAGAGCGGGCATCCTGACGAGCACGGACCCCACGGCTGCGGTCCGGAGGCAGCAGGCAAGCATGCCAGCATGGCATCGGCGATCTCTGATTGCCAGGTCCTTATTGCAGGAGGCATGGGCATGGGCGCCTACGACAGCATGAAGAGCTACAACATCGAGCCCATCGTAACCGACATTACTAGCATCGAACAGGCCGTCAACCTATACCTTGAGGGCAAGCTACCCAATCTAATGGGACGCCTGCATTAAAGAAAAATTATGGAAATCAAGATCACTACCCTGAGTGAGAATACGGCAAATTACGGCTACCTGGGTGAATGGGGGCTGAGCGTACTTGTAGAAGCCGATGGCAAGAAGATCCTCATGGACACAGGGATGGGCGTCTCAGCAGTATATAATGCTGATCTTATGGGCATTGATCTTGCGGAGGTCAGCAGCATCGTATTGAGCCATGGGCACGTCGACCATACCGGGGGCCTTCGTCATGTTTTAAAGAGAAGTAAAGGTACTGATATAATCGCACACCCTGATATTTGGACTTCTAAGTACGTCCGGCGTAACCAGACATATATTCAGTTTATAGGCATGCCATTTTCGCGTGAAGAGTTGGAGGGCTGCGGCGCCCGTTTCAAGCTCAGCAGGGAACCGGTTGCTATTACGGAGCATATAACTACCACCGGTGAAATAGAAATGCTGACGGATTATGAAACGATCGAAGATAACCTGCTGGTCAAAGAATCGGGAACACTGCGACCGGACAGGCTTGCTGACGACCTTGCCCTGATAATTAATACCCAGTACGGGCTGGTGGTCATCCTCGGATGAGCGCACCGGGGTCTGATTAACACAGTACGTCATGCGCAGAAAATAACCGGCAATGAACTTGTATACGCTGTGCTGGGCGGAACTCACCTTATCCGTGCTGATGAGGAACGCATTCAAAGGACCATCGCTGATTTGAAGAAGATTGGAGTTCGAAAACTGGGCGTTTCACACTGCACCGGCTTTGCTGCTTCAGTACGATTGGCACAGGCGTTTCCGGATTCGTTCTTCCTGAATAATGCGGGAACACGGCTAACCCTGCCTGATTAAGAAGGTGTAAGAGCTGACAGGCTTAAAAACACCTGATAAAGTCTCCGTCCTAGACTTTTTCTTGATAATCGAGATATCAGTGAGATAACAATTTGCCCATTACGTTCAATCACCCAGTATAGAAATTTTTATTTATCCAGTCTTGCAGTACAATTAGATAAACTGATCAAAATAAAGGGAAGTTCCGGATGACCGGTAAAGAAAAAAATAAGTCAGCTGATAAACCTTTAAAGAAGCGCAGACAAAACGCCGCTAAACAACCTCGTGTGCAAAATCCCAGGCAGGCGACTCTTTTCGGGGAAGCTGTCGCCATACCCGTAAAAACCTCAAGGAAGAAGCCTAAAGCCAAGGGAGATTGGCCGGCAGCCTTTAACGCGCTCACCGATCCTGTCATGATCCTCGACAGCGATTACGTAATCCTCGAAGCCAACAAGGCTACCGCTGATTTTCTCGGGCTTCCCATGGATGAGATCGCAGGTCAGCACTGCTACAAACTGGTTCATGGAACAGAGAGGCCGCCTGACCAGTGCCCCCTGGCGAATATGCTGAAAACAGACGGGCTTACACATAAAGAGGCTGAACTCGATATTGCTGTAAAAGGTATATCCGCGCAGATTACAGTTGATCCCATCCTTGACGCTGAAGGGAACCTATTAAAAATAGTGCATACCATCAGAGACAGTACGGGCAGTAAAAAGAGGGAGCGAGACCTGGAAACGGCTGCGGAAAGATACAGGACTATCCTGGATGAGATGCAGGAGGCGTATATCGAAGTAGACCTTCAGGGTAATTATACATTTGTCAACGATACAGCCTGCCACCAGTTTGGATATAGCAGGAAAGAATTAATCGGGATGAACTACCGTGCTTTCACACGTCCAGAGGAAGTTAAGGGGATATACAAGGTATACAACGAGGTTTTCAGGACGGGAAAACCCAATACAGGTGCCGATTACAAACATGTAAACAGGGATGGCACTGTCTACCTTATTGACACGACAATTTCCCCGCTAAAAGATCAGCAAGGGAAAATCATCGGTTTCAAAGGTGTAAGCCGCAATGTCACAGAGCAGAAGCGTCTGAAAGATGCTTTGAAACGCTCTGAAGAGAAATACAGAGCTATTCTGGAGGAGATACTCGAGGGATACTGGGAAACAGACTTGAGGGGTC
This sequence comes from Chloroflexota bacterium, assembly GCA_026389695.1. GTDB lineage: Bacteria > Chloroflexota > Dehalococcoidia > GIF9 > UBA5629 > JAQUQM01. Next base: position 5,956 of record JAPLHI010000126.1, on the reverse strand, counting down.
ATTTTACTTTTACCAATAACAGTACATGCAGGGACCTTGGATACCCACAGGAAGACCTGATCGGAATGAGCTCCCTTAAATTCGTACACACTGAAGATAGAGATAGAGTATACAAAACATTCAATGAGGTATACAGAACAGGAAAACCGAACATTGGATTCATTTATAGAGATGTTAATAAAGACGGCAACACCCGCTGGGTCGAGGTCTCCATTGGATTACTGCAAAACGAGTTGAAAGAAATTATTGGTTACAGATGCCTGAGCCGTAACATCACCGAGCGTAAGTTTCTCGAAGAAGCCTTAAAAGGTTCGGAGGAGAAGTATAGAACCATCCTGGAAGAGATGCAGGAGGCATATTGGGAAGGAGATCTAAAGGGCAATCTTATTTTTGTTAACAATAGCATGTGCCGTCAAATCGGATATTCAAAAGAAGAACTTATTGGGATGAACTACCGTACCATCACATTTGAGGAAGATAGTGATCAGGTATTAAAGGCATATAACGAAGTATACGGGACCGGTGAGCCTAAAAGCGGTGTCGCTCATAGGTTTCTTCGTAATGACGGCAGTGCCGTTTATATTGATATCACGGTTTCACCGCTAAGAAATAAGGACGGGAATATCATCGGCTTCAGGAATGTAAGCCGCAACATTACCGAGCGCAAACGTTTGGAAGATTCATTGATGCGCTCAGAGGAGAAATACAGGACTATCCTGGAAGAGATGCAGGAGGCATATTTTGAAGTAGACCTTCCCGGTCATTTTACTTTTGTTAATAATACGTTATGCCAGGATCTCGGATTTTCAAGGGAAGAGCTTATCGGTAAAAGCTCACTTAAGTTCACGTATAAAGAGGATACTGAACGCGTATACAAACTATATAGCGAAGTATACAGGACAGGTCAACCTAATAAAGGTACCACCTATAGATCAATTTCCAGGGACGGTAGTACCGGTTTTTATGAGATTTCAATTTCCCTGCTAACAGATGAGCATGGAGAAGCTACTGGCTTTAAAAACGTCAGCCGCAACGTTACAGAACGTATAAAAGCAGAAGAGGAACTGTCAGACAGTGAAGCGCGCTTCCGGCAGATATTTAACAGCACCTCCGATGGTATCTTCCTCGCCGATATCACAGACGACGGACGTTTCATCTTTAATAGCGTCAACCCGGCCCAGGAAAAAATATTTGGGCTAACCGCCGGCGAAGTAACAGGCAAACATTTCGATGAAATACTGCCCCACGAACTGGGTGATCCATTACAGATGAATCTCGACCGCTGTGTTAAAACTGGCGATGCCATCAGCTACGAAGAGAAGCTGGACCTTATATCCGGGCAGGTGATTTCTTATACCACCCTTGTTCCGGTGAAGGATACAGCCGGCAGAGTTTACCGGGTGATCGGTGTTATGCACGATATTACCGAGCCCAAAAAAGCCGAGGAAATGGTGCGTAATAGCGAAATCAGGCTGAAGGAAGCCCAGCGTATATCTCACGTGGGAAACTGGGAGGTGGATCTGATCATTAACAGGTTTACATGGTCAGAAGAGACAGCGCGTATCCTGGAAATCAATTCAAACCGGACTGAAGCGCCTTATGAATCATTGGTTGAGCTGGTGCATCCTGATGACCGCGAAGCGATGCAAACAGCTTATAAGAATTCCATTAACAATCGAGGGATCTATGAGAGTACCCACCGGCTGCTGCTGTCAGACAACCGTGTCAAATACGTACATGACCGCGGTGAGATCCAATATAACCAGGTTGGCATTCCGCTTCGTATGGTCGGTACCACACAGGATATCACCGAGCTCAAGGAGGCGGAATCTGCTCTGCAGACAACCAGGGATTTCTCGCAACAACTTATCGATACCTCCAACTCAATGATAGTTGGGCTGGATCTGGAAGGAAATATAACATCTTTTAATAAAGCAGCCGAGCAAATAACGGGCTACACGCAGGAGGAACTGGCAGGACGCAACTGGTTCGAGGTGCTGGTGCCGCGGGAACTGTATCCTCAGGTATGGAAGGAATTTGAGGGGCTGCCCGCAGGCGAGCTTAATAAAAACTTTGAGAACCCTATTAGAACAAAATCGGGTGAAGAACGTTATATCGTCTGGCAGATTAGCGAGGTTCGCGAGCAAAACCGTATAACCGGTTTGGTTTCCTTCGGCATCGATATCACAGAGCGTCTCCAGGCATCTGAGCAGATAAAGATCAATGAAGCACGGCTGGAAAGTCTGTTAAAGATCGCCAGATATAGGGCAACCAGTACGCAGGAATTTCTGGATTATGCTCTTGATGAAGCCATTAACCTTACAGGAAGCAAGATTGGATATATTTATCACTATTACGAGGACAGGGAAGAGTTTGTGCTTAATACATGGTCGAAGGGTGTGATGAAGGAAGTCACCATCCAGGAACCCCAGACCGTGTACCAGCTTGATAAAACCGGCATCTGGGGTGAAGCCGTTCGTCAACGCAAGGCCATCATCGTTAATGACTTCGAGGCGCCGCACCCTTTGGAAAAAGGTTACCCCGAGGGGCATGCCAGACTCCATAAATATTTGACTATCCCCGTTATTTTGAGCGATAAAATAGTTGCCGTGGTGGATGTGGCCAATAAGGATAATGATTATGATGAATCCGATGTGCGCCAGCTTACCCTGCTCGTGGATTCCGTCTGGAAGATCCTGCAGCAAAAGGAGTCGGAAGAAAACCTTGAGAAGAGCTATAAAACCCTGCAAAAGGCTCTGACGGAAACCATCAGCTCCATGGCAAAAATCGTGGAAATGCGTGACCCCTATACGGCAGGACACCAGATACGCGTGGCTATCCTGGCTACCGCCATTGCGGAGGAAATGAATCTGCCCCAGGAGAAAGTAGCCTATTTAAGATTGGCAGCGACCGTCCACGATATCGGCAAATTGTATGTCCCGGCTGAAATTTTAAGTAAACCGGGCAAGCTGTCCGACCTGGAAATGCGTATTATCTGGACACATGCCCAGGGCAGCTATGATATCCTTGGCGGCATAGAATTCCCCTGGCCTATCGCTGATATAGTTGTCCAGCACCATGAAAGGATGGACGGCTCAGGTTATCCCAATGGCCTGCGTGGAGACGAAATTCTAACCGAGTCCAGGATACTGGCTGTAGCCGATGTGGTTGAGGCTATGCAGTCTTACCGCCCATACAGGCCCAGTTTAGGAATAGAAAGGGCACTGGATGAAATAGACCGCAATAAAGGCACGCTATTTGACGCTGACGCTGTGGATGCCTGCATAAGGCTCTTCAAGGAAAAGGACTTTAAGTTCGAATAGCGGGCTTTTATCTTACCACACCATTTAGTTGGAGCAACTTGCCCCACGGCGGCTACATATATTAAGTCGGGCATTATCATCAAATAATTTATACACGTCATTGCGAGCCGCAGGCGTGGCAATCTCCTCCCTCCATCACACGTCATTGCGCGGATCCATTTTTATTTTGTCATTGCGAGGAACGCAGTGACGAAGCAATCTCTCCGCCTGGCAGTATCGAAAGAACATATATTAAGTCGGATATTATCCTTAAATAATTAATACACGTCATTGCGAGCCTCATTCTCCACGTCATTGCGAGCCGCAGGCGTGGCAATCTCCTCCCTCCATCACACGTCATTGCGCGGATCCATTTTTATTTTGTCATTGCGAGGAACGCAGTGACGAAGCAATCTCTCCGCCTCGCCATATTGATTGACTTCAAGTGATCATACGAGTAACCGCGGTGGCTGACTTTCCGCAAAAAATTTATGTTGCCCCTCACCTATGCTTAAAGTACAATTCAAGCAAGCATATGAAAGAAAGTAAAACTTGGGAGCTTGCCCGCATCAGCGTCAGAGGAGTAGTGCAGGGAGTGGGTTTCAGGCCATTCGTATACGGGCTGGCTCAAAAGCACGGACTTAACGGCTGGGTCTGCAATACATCGGAAGATGTGAAGATCGAGGTCGAGGGGGAAAGAAAAGCCCTCGACCTTTTCATTTCAGACCTGGAAAAAGAGTCGCCTCCGCTGGCACGCATAGAAAGCGTTGCCGTCTCGTTCGGCACGCCCGCAGGTTACAGAGATTTCGAAATACGCCACAGCGTGGCTGAGCCAGGTAAATATCAGCTTGTCTCCCCCGATATAGCAACCTGCCAACCCTGCCTTGAAGATGTTTTCACGCCGCAGAACAGGCGCTGGCATTACCCTTTCACCAACTGCACCAACTGCGGTCCCCGCTTTACGATTATCAAGGATATCCCCTATGACCGCCCTTTTACTACAATGTCGGTCTTCAAGATGTGCCCCGAATGCCGCAAGGAATATGAGGATCCGCTGGACCGCCGCTTCCATGCCCAGCCCAACGCCTGCCCCGTATGCGGTCCCCGGCTGGAGCTTACCGATAATCAGGGAAACCGCGTTGAATGCGCTGATGTCCTTAAAAAAACCGCTCAATTGCTGGCTGAAGGTAAGATTATAGCCATCAAGGGTCTGGGAGGCTACCTGCTGGCCTGTAACGCCGCTAATGCTGCGTCCGTTAGCTTACTCCGCCAGCGTAAGAGGCGGCCGTCCAAGCCCTTCGCCGTGATGCTGGCAGATATTGAAAGTGTCAAACAACACTGTACAGTTACCGAAGCTGAGGAAAAATTGCTTCAATCCTGGCAGAGCCCCATAGTACTGCTGGAGTGGAAGCCCGAATCCACTATCTGCAAAGAAACCGGGCCCAATTTAAAATATCTCGGGGTAATGCTTCCCTATACACCTTTACATCATCTCATTATGAAAGAAACCGCTTTGCCCCTGGTGATGACCAGCGGTAACCTGAGCGAGGAGCCCATCGCCGGCGGGAACGGGGAAGCGCTGCGCAGGCTGGGCGATATTGCCGATTATTTTGTCATGCACAACCGCGACATCTACTCCACCTACGATGACAGCGTTACCCTGGTTGTAAATGAAGTGCCGCAGATTGTGAGGAGGGCCAGGGGTTATGCGCCTTACCCGGTTCACCTCACCTTTAGTGCTCCACAGATACTGGCCTGCGGGGCGGAGGAAAAAAATACTTTCTGCCTCACCAGGGATAATCACGCCTTCGTCAGCCAGCATATAGGTGATATGGAAAACCTGGAGACCATGGAGCATTACGAGCGTACGGTGGATTTATATAAAAAATTGTTCCGCATAGAACCACAAATCATAGCATATGATATGCATCCGGAATACCTGCCTACTAAATACGCGCTGGAGCAGGCCGAAGAAAACGGAATACAAGCCGTCGCGGTGCAGCATCATCACGCACACATCGTTTCCTGTATGGCAGACAATGGCATAGATACGCCGGTGATAGGCGTAGCCTTTGACGGTACCGGCTATGGTGCGGACGGGAAAATCTGGGGCGGAGAATTCCTGGTGGCCGACTACAAAGGATTCAAGAGGGTCGGCCAGCTCGAGTACCTGCCGCTACCGGGAGGCTCGCTGGCGATTAGAAGACCTTACCGCATCGCGCTCGGATATATCCTGGCCCTGCTGGGAGAGGATCATCTGAGCAGCAGGCTGGGCTTCATCAACGGCATGAATCAAGAAGAATTCGAGCTGGTTAAAAAACAGGTACAGAATATGGTGAATTCGCCGCTGACTTCCAGCATGGGGAGGCTTTTCGACGCTGTTTCCGCCATGGCGGGCATCCGCGGCGTGATTGATTATGAGGCGCAGGCGGCTATTGAAATGGAAATGAAGGCCAATGACGCAGGCGACGAAAAAGGGACATATCCTTTTCCAGATACCAACCGGGAGGGCTACCATATTATCTTGCTTCATGATTTTGTGGCAGCCGTCCTCGACGACCTGATTAAAGGTTGCCCTACCCCTGTTATCAGCATGAGATTTAACAACACTATAGCCTCAATGACAAGGGATATTTGTCTCAAGATAAAGGAGG
>JAPLHI010000157.1 GCA_026389695.1 Chloroflexota bacterium | reverse complement strand
GGGCACTGCTCCGCACATTTTCCGCAAACAAGGCAAATTGATCTGGCCCTGGTTAGCCCTTCCCTGGTTTTACTCAGGCAGCCCTGAGCGCAGGTTTTAAGGCAGGTTCCGCATCCAATGCAACGCGTCTCCAGCCACTGAATTTGTGGTTGCAGTGAAATGCTTTCAGGATTATGACACCAGGTACAGCGCAGAGGGCAGCCTTTGAAAAATACAGTGGTGCGAATACCGGGGCCGTCCTCCGTGGAAAGCCTCTGGGTGTGCAGAATAAGTGCTGTATCCCCGCGGCTATGAGTTTTAACCTGTCGTTGATTTGCCTCGGTGGATATAGTGGCCGCCGGCGCCTGCTCAATCTTCATATTAGTGGTTTTTACATGCGATGACTTTCGCGGGCGATGATCTCGTTTTGTAGTTCACGACCGATGGAAGTAAAGTAAGCGTTATAGCCGGTGACGCGCACCACCAGGTGGCGGTAGGCATCCGGATTTTTCTGGGCATCGCACAGCATATCTGCATCTATCATATTCAACTGCAAAGCGCTGCCCCCATTCTCCGCGTAACCGCGCAGGAAGGCCTTGAATTTCTCCCTGTGCTCGGGGTCGCGTAGCATGGAAGGATTGAACGTGATGGTATGGCTGGCGCCATTGGGGAGCAGGTTGATGTAATCTTCCCAGTCTCCGTTGCCGGAAACAGCCCTGCCGCCGATAACGGTGCCCACCGAGTTCACATTTGCTGTGGGCCCGTTGGTATCCGCGCCATCGCAGGGACAGATAGCGTTGGAGAGGAACTTACCCTTGGGACGCCCGTCGGGACTGGCCGGAAGAATATAGCCGTCCGATACCCAGTAGTTCCAGCTCAGCATACCCGGCCGATATTGTTTTATCGTTACCGAGGTCTTGTATTGCCAGGTCTCCTCTGTCCAGACTTCCATTACCTTCCTGCCCATTTCATCGGCCTGCGCATCATCCCTTCCGTACTTGGGAGCTTTATTTATCGCCTTGGCCTGCAGTATTTCATGTCCCGCCCAGTTGTCCTTCAAGGCTTGTATAAGCTCCTGCATGGTGCACTCTTTCTTATCAAAAACCAGGTATTTAACGGACAACAGGGAGTCCACGGTATTGGCGAAGGTAACCGCTTCCAGCGTTACGAAGTTAAGCTCAGCGCCGCCTTCATTAATGTCCTTACCTTTAGCAGCACAGCCCTTAACCAGGCATGACAGGTAGGGAGTGCGGAAAAATTTAGCCCTGGTGCGGTCTGTCCAGTCGTACAGGTCGGCAGCCCTGTTAATTATGGCCTGTGTTTGCCCAACATAGGCGTCCCAGAACTCTTCCCAGGCTTTGAAGTTCGCCGGGTTGCCGGTTTTGGCGCTGCGTTGCTTTAAAGGCTCTTTTCTACCGGTCAGAGGGTCAACCCAGGGGAGCATATCATATCCATCCATCAGCGTTTGCTCAACCGCCTTGAGCAAGTTAAGATTAATGTCCACTGTACCCGAGCGGTCGTTGCCGCACATGGTGTTTTCCATGCAGCCGACCGGAGAGTAATCAAACACGTTATCAGCATTGATTAAATTCTCAGCACCGGATTTTCTGGCTTCCCGCAGCATTCCGGCTAGGGAGCGCTCGTCGAAGTTAAGCAGGAAAGGGGATCCCTGACTGTTGGCGATCATATCCACTACTTTATCCATAAGCTTATCCGGGCTGTGCCTGTGCAGCCGGACGTTAGGTTTGGGTTCCAGCAGCGGCGTGACTTCATCGATGACCTCAAGCATAGCGTAGGTGAGGTCGTTGCTCAGGTCCTCCCCGCCCTTGCCCAAACCGGATATAGTGATAAGCTGGCCGAATCCGGCGGTTATACCCTGGTTGCCTCCCGTGCGTATCATGGCATCGTAAGCATAATTGCAGTGTATCCAGAAGCATTTGAGGAGCTCTTTGCCGAACTCGCGGTCCATGCCCTCTTCCAGCGATTTTTTCCACAAGGGATAAAGGTACTGGTCGGCCCTGCCGAAGGATACGCCGGGTCCCGGGTAATTTTCATCGCTCATCACCAGCATATGGGTCAACCATAAGGATTGTAGTATTTCAGCCATCTTGACCAGTTCGCCTTTCCTTACCTGATCCGGTTCCCTTGATGCCAGGCCGGAGCAAACGTCGCTGTATTCGAAGGCAACATCCCGCGCCATGGTGGCTGCCACAAGCATGGCCCTGAGCTGGCCGCCTTTTTCCCCGTCGTATTCTTTCTTTGACAGGGCATTGAGGTGGTGATTAAGCTCTTCGTGGACGCTCTTCCATCCTTCGTTTATGGTGCGGGCGTAATCGGGTATGATATGGCCGCTGGTGGCTCCGGCATTACCGTAGCCGTGGTTGTGGAACCACAGTATAGCCGCGCGTACGCCGTTCTTTCCGTAGACGGCCTTCTGGTATTCTTCAGCTTCTTTCCTGGTAAAGCACTTGGATGTCTGGATATTAAAACGGCCCCCGGCGAGTAAGTCGCCCGGCAATACTTCGTGGGGCAGGTAATATACCATAACTTCTTTAACAAACCATGCATGGCGTTCAGGCAGGCTCCATTTCCAGAAGTCCTCCGGAAGTTGGACTTTGTGTGATGTCTGCTGGAAGGCGCCGGTGAACGTGGGGAAGAATGTATATGTCTCAGGGACGATATAAAAATTGCCTTCCTGGTACTGGATATCCCAGGGAGTACCGTTGGTAAAACCTATAAACTCATTGTTCCACTTGCGGTTATTTCCCTGGAAGTAGTAGTCTCTCAGCCATTTGATACGGGGAGAAAGGTTCGCGGGCTCCTTGATGGAGAACCTGGGTGAGTTACAACTCTGAATTGCCATGGTATGCCCTCCTTTGCTGCGTCACTTAGCGGCGTCAATATTAATTAAAATGCAATATGTCGGGAAATTCAGGGAGACTGACTTCTAAGTGTAATTTTAAGTGATTGCGCGGTTTTGTCAAACAGGGAAGACCCAATTGTCAGCTTAATCAAGCGGGATTTGCATTCATTACTAACTCCAGAGAAAAAACTATTTATCAGCTTCAAAAACAGAGCCTTTTACCCTATCTTCGTCTCCGGCATAGTATCTGGCGCCCATGATAAAACAAAGGCAGGATAGAAGGCCACCCGCACAGGCTGCAATCACTGCCCACTTAAGGCCATCAGCCCCACCCCCAAGCCAGTCGGAAATTGCACCCACTATCATGGG
>JAPLHI010000117.1 GCA_026389695.1 Chloroflexota bacterium | reverse complement strand
TGTTTGTGGATTTTATTAGTATTTCTTACGCCTGTAGCAGGCTTAATAATGGGTTTACTTAGCTACGGGACAACTAGCTGTGTTTTCTGGTTGTCGGCCGCGTGTATCCTGATATCGCTGATTACCTGGCTCATAGCCTGTTCGCGCTTCCATTTCCCGCTCTACCTGGCTTTGTTTTACCCGCTTAGCATCCTAATTATGGCTATGCTGGCGATGAGTTCCCTGATTCTTAACATCGGCAGGAAAGCCACCTGGAAAGGGCGGGCACTGCCTGGTGTTTAAGTTGTAGGGGCGTACCTTCAGGTGCGCCCGGCAGGCAGCGGGCGGGTTTAAAAACCCACCCCTACGAAAATATTGTTACCGTAGAATGAGATTTTTCGGAACAGTTGGTATATTATATAAGGTCACTTGCAACATAATCTTCTTTTCGACATCCTTTCTTATGCTCAGGCAGTTATAATACTCGTTCTGACATGGTACCTCATCGTTTCACTGACTAATTTAAGGTATCTGCGGCGCCTGCACAGCTATCCACCGGTCAAACATTTCCCCCGCTTTTCCGTGCTCGTCCCTGCGCGCAATGAAGAGGATAATATCGGCAAGTGCGTGAATACCCTTCTGGCGCAGGACTATCCGGATTTCCAGGTGATGGTGCTGGACGACAATTCAACCGACCGCACCTGGGAGATACTTCAAGAAATAGCCGACAAAGATAAAAGGCTGACAATATTGAAAGGCAAGCCTTTGCCGGACGACTGGCTGGGTAAGCACTGGGCCTGCCACCAGCTTGCCCAGGCATCAGACGGGGAACTGCTGCTTTTCGTTGATGCGGATACCTGGCACCAGCCTGATATGCTGCGTTGCGCGGTGGCTGCCCTGGTTGGAGAAAACGCTGCTCTCATTTCAGCCCTTCCCAGGCAAATCATAGTTACATGGTCGGAAATATTGAGTATACCTGCTTTTTACCTCGGTATGTTGAGCGGAGTTCCACTGGGCCTGACCCGGCTGCAGCGCAATCCCCTGCTTTTCTCCGTGCTGGGACAGTTTCTGCTGTTTAAGAGATCTACCTATGAAGCCGTGGGCGGTTACGCCTCGGTCAGGCAAAATATCGTGGATGACATAGCTATAGGCAGAAAAGTGCATTCCATGGGGATGGTTTACAGGCTTCTCGACGGCAACGATCAGGTGCTATGCCGCATGTACCGCAATTTCGACCAGCTGTGGAAAGGGTTGACCAAGAGCACCTTTGCTTCATTTAACTTCGATCCCTTCTTTCTCGTATTCATGTGGACAGTGGTTCTGGCCATCTTTGTTGAGCCCTGGATAATGCTGGGCATCGGCCTGGCACAGCCCGCTCTGCCATTCGAAATCAAAGTTGAGGCCGCGATGGGGATCTTCCTTTCCCTGCTGCTATTTACAGTAAGCAACCACCGTTTTCACTTTCCGCTGTACCTTATTTTTCTCAGTCCCATCAGCGCCTTATTTATGACGGCTGTGGCTTTTTCATCGATGGTGCTCACCATGCAGGGCAAAGCAAAATGGAAGGACCGCAGCATGCCTAAAACCGTGCGGCCTTAATTGCGCTTCAGATATACTGCAGGCTGCTACTCCTTCACAGTCGCGTAAATTGACGTGTAGGCCTCGTCGAACCTCCTGCCCATATCCTTGACGGACTCCGCCAGCGGTATAGCGCCACTTGCTCTGCTTTTGAGAACCCGTTCCCAGGCAAGCTCAATGATCTTCAATTGGACTTCTGGCGATAGTATTTACGTTCTCCTCCTCAAGTATTTTATTGTATATCAAATCACACTGCCTTATGTGCACTCGCCGGAGCGATGCTATAATGCACTCTATCATGAATTACCTGCAGGCGGAGCAATTCCTTGTCAGTCTCACTGACTACGAAACATCGTCAGCCGTTATTTATAATGCAGCCAACTATGATTTGAGGAGGATGGAACTTCTGCTCGGTTCAGTGAACAATCCGCATCGGGGCCGGGGCACTATTCATATTACGGGCACCAAGGGCAAGGGAAGCACCGCCGCCATGATATCAAGCGTGCTCAGCACGGCAAAATACAGGACCGGCCTCTTCACTTCACCGCATCTGCACACCTGGAGGGAAAGGATCGCGTTAAACGGCAGGTTGATAACGAAAAAGGATTTTACCGCTATCGCTGCCGTGCTCAAGCCGTTTGTCCGCTCGATAAATGCCCAAGCTCGATTCGGCAAATTAACCACTTTCGAAGTTTTAACTGCCATGGCGTTTCTCTATTTCAGTAAGAAAAATGCTGATTACCAGGTCCTCGAGGTGGGAATGGGAGGCAGATTGGATGCCACTAATGTGGTAAATCCCGATATTTGTATCATCACGTCCATTAGTCTGGATCATACGCAGATTCTCGGCGAGACCCTGGAGCAGATTGCCGGCGAGAAAGCGGGGATTATTAAGCCCGGCTGTACAGTGATCAGCGCTCCGCAACCAACGGAAGTCGAAGCCGTAATTAAGAGAAAATGCCGTGAGTTGAAAGTGCCTTTAATCAAAGCAGGTAAAGATATAACCTGGCAGAGGACCGGCGGTGACCTTGACAGGCAAATTTTTAAATTATCGGATAAAACCGGAGTTTATGACCTGACTGTTCCGCTTCTGGGAGAATATCAGCTCGAAAACGCGGCGCTTGCGGTATCAGCACTGAATATACTGTCACAAAGAGGGTCGCATATCGAATATGCTGATATCGCAAAGGGACTAAGCTCCGTGAGATGGCCGGCCCGGCTTCAAATTTTAAAGCGTTCACCTCTGGTAATAGCGGACGGCGCTCATAATGCCTATTCCATAAAAAAGGTAATCCAATCCATTAAAAAATTCCTTAGCTATAAAAAAGTATTTATCGTCTTCGGGTCTTCACGGGATAAAGATATTCAAGGCATGGCGCAAGAGCTTTCGGGCTTGGCGAACCGGATTATTCTTACGCAATCCCATCACCCAAGGGCTGCCAGCGTAGATCACCTTGCCCGAATTTTTAAAGAAGCGGGTGTGGAAGTATACACAGAGCCTGACCCGGAAGACGCTGTTGTAAATATATTGGCACAAGCGGATAAAGATGACCTTATCTTGATTACGGGTTCGCTTTTCCTGGCTGCCGAGGCTGAAACGATCTTACTAAACAGGGTAAATTGATATAGATATACGGCGCCGGTTCACGGCGGCGTAAAACAATAGACTGGACTATTAAGCCCGAATAGCAGGGTCAGGCTGCCCGGGGAGCATCCTGGCGAGCAGGCGCTGCAAGGTCATGATGTGTGCACATTCTCCCCACTGTGAGAAAAAGTGGCAGTTGCAGTGCCATTTTCCTTCGCTTAAGCCAAGAACGTGATCGTTATTTTCACCACGAAAAACGGCTGAGAAAGAGGAGATTGATACACGTTCCGGCTCTTCTGCATAGCGTTTGGCTTTTTCGAGTTTACTGATGAGGCTTGACTGCATTGGCTCCCTCCCGCTAAAAGTATATAACCGGAATTTCTAAATGTCTATTCATATTTAGATTTAGTGTGAAACGAGGGAAAAATGTAGCTGATATGGTTACGCCGCATTCATAAAAAAATATTATCCTTTCGCTTCAATCAAATATATTTGTTAGAATTGATTATTCGGATAAACACATGCAGGATCGCCTTTTCACCGCCCTCAAAGGGCATAACGCGGACTACATTGAAATCCGCCTCGAAGAAAGCAACTCAACCCGTTTAGTCTATCGGGGCCAGCGGCTTGAGGAAGCGGGGCGCACTGCCAGCATTGGCGGAAATGTCAGAGCGCTGGTAAAGGGGGGCTGGGGTTTTGTAAGCTTCAATAACCTGGATAATTTATCCGAAAAAGTAGCTTTAGCCGTAGAGCAAGCCAGGTACGTAGGCAAGGAGGAAAGCCAGTTCAGCGCTGCAGCGCCGGTTACGGATAAAGTCGAAGCCGAATTCAGAAAAAACCCTCTGGACATACCCTTATCGACAAAAAAAGCCCTGCTCGATGAATACAACAACATAATGCTTGGCGTTCCAAATATAAGGACCACCAGCATCGGGTATGCTGACGGCAAGAAAAAAGTCTCCTTTGCTAATTCCGAAGGAACTTTTATAGAACAAAGTCGCATCGACCTCAGTTTAAGATTGACCGCAATTGCCGGCAAGGATGGCGAGGTTCAGCAGGTGGGCTTAAGCATGGGCAGCAAAGGTGATTTCTCAGCTATCGAGAACTTACATGTTAAGGCTAAAGACATCGCTGCCCGCGCAGCGGCGCTTCTAACTGCTCCACAGGTAAAAGGAGGCCCCTATACCGTGGTTCTTGACCCGGTGCTTGCCGGTGTCTTTGTCCACGAGGCCTTCGGACACCTTTCGGAAGCCGATCATATTTATGAGAACCCGCAGCTCCGTGAGATCATGGTACTCGGCCGCCGCTTCGGAGGTAAACATCTTAATATAGTCGACGGCGCCGCCGTTCCGGGCTATCGAGGCAGCTTTAAGTATGATGACGAAGGAACTCCCTCTACCAAAACGTACTTGATAAAAGAAGGAGTGTTGACCAGCAGGCTGCACTCCAGAGAAACCGCGGCCAGGATGGGAGAGCAGACGACCGGCAATGCCAGGGCTATTAGCTACTTATTCCCTCCTATTGTGCGTATGACCAACACATATATCGAACCGGGCCAAGCAACCTTCGCAGAAATGATCGGTGATATCAAGGAAGGCGTGTATGCCAGGGATTGGTACGGCGGAACTACGAGCCTGGAAATGTTCACCTTTTCCGCCGGGGAAGCCTATATGATACGCAACGGGAAAATAGAGGAGCTGCTGCGTCCCGTAGTTCTGACCGGCAATGTTTTCACCACGCTGGAGAACATAGATTCCATAGGCAATGACCTTGATATGAACCAGGGTGGTGGTTGTGGCAAGGCCGGGCAGTCGCCATTGCCCGTGTCTAATGGGAGCCCGCACATACGCATCAGGAATTGCCTGGTTGGAGGTAAATGAGTGGACGAGATACTTGCCATAGCCAGCAAATCCGCTGAGAGCGCCGAGGTTTTCCGGGTTACCTCCAGCCGGACCCCGGTACAGTTTGAGGCCAACCGCCTCAAGCAGATACTGACCAAGGAGACCACCGCCACCGCTTTACGCATCGTCAAGAATGGAAGGATGGGCTTTGCCCAGGCCAGCGGAAGGATCAACGCCGCGGACCTGGTGAATATGGCACTGGAAACCAGTCGAGCATGTCAAAATCGACGACATGATAGCCCTGGGAGAAACCATCATAGAAGCTGTCTGCAAAAATACGCCCGGCATATTATGTGAAGGCAGCGTATCACGCGGCGCCACCACGTTCGATATAGCCAGCACCGGCGGCAGCCATGCCTCTTATAAACGCACTAATTTCAGCGTCAGCATGGACGGCATGCTGGTCAGGGATGGCGACATACTTTACGTCGGCGATATCCAGAGCTCGTGCCGGCCGATATCTGAACACAAACCGGTTACCGCGGAGATCATCAGGCAGCTTGACCTGGCCAGGGAAAACGCCTCCCTGAAATCGGGCACAATGCCGGTCATTTTCACACCCTACGGGGTTGCCGGCGCCCTGCTGGCGCCGCTTATCTCAGCCTTTAACGGGAAAACCGTTCTGGATGGCGCTTCACCCTTGAAAGATAAACTGGGATCTGTGATATTCGACCGTAAATTCTCGTTAAATGACGACCCCACTATACCCTGCCAACCGGGCAGCGCGCCCTTTGACGACGAGGGCATACCGGCACGCATGAATGCGCTTGTCGGCCACGGGAAGGTTGTGCAATTTTATTATGACCTCCACACGGCAGCGCTGGCCGGCGCCTCCAGCACCGGAAATGGCAACCGCAATGGCGGCATGCCCGTACCGGCCACCCATGCATTGGTCATCGGTAGCGGAAACGT
>JAPLHI010000116.1 GCA_026389695.1 Chloroflexota bacterium | reverse complement strand
TGTACTGGAAAAGGATATGAAGAATTCTACGAGCGGGTCCAGGGAGAGCGTGTCCATTTCATAAGGGGTAAACTGGCAAATATAACGGCTGACTCCTCGGATTCCGAGGCAGGGGAGAAACTCTTATTGGCCTGCGAGGATACTTTGCTGGGAGAACTGGTCAACATTCCGGTAGATATGGTGGTTCTATGTGTGGCGCTTGAACCCCGGCATGATGCGGAAAAAGTAGCCCAGACACTTCGATTGGGCCGAAGCCGCGATGGATTTTTCATGGAGAGGCATCCCAAGCTGGATCCTGTAGCCACCATGTCGGAGGGTATATTTATTGTCGGCTGCTGCCAGGGTCCCAAAGATATTCCCGATACGGTGGCGCAGGCTTCCGCAGCGGCTGCACGCGCCCTGGCAATGGTAATACGGGGTAAGATGGATACCGGAGCCATAACAGCTTCCATCGACGAAAACCTGTGCTCGGCCTGCAAGATATGCAGCGCCTTATGTCCCTACGGGGCTATTTTCTTTGACGAGGTTAGTAATGTATCCAGGGTCAACCGGATCCTTTGCAAGGGATGTAATGTGTGCGGTGCCGCCTGCCCGAGCGGTGCAATTTCGACTCGCAATTTCAGTGAAACACAAATTCTAGCAGAGATCGAGGGGGTATTAGTATGAGCTTCGAACCGAAAATTGTCGCCTTTTTATGTAACTGGTGTTCATATGCCGGAGCAGACCTCGCCGGCGTTTCGCGGTCAAAATGTGCTCCCAATGTTATGTCAATACGCCTTATGTGTAGCGGCGGGCTGGAACCGGCCTTTGTCTTGAAGGCGTTTAAAGAAGGCGCCGATGGTGTATTGGTATGCGGTTGTAATCTTGGCGATTGCCATTACATCGATGGGAATTATAAGACACTGATGCGTATGACTCTGCTTAAAAAATTGACCGAGCAACTTGGCATTGAAGAACCACGGATTCGTCTGCAATGGGTATGCGCTTCCTGTGCTGAAGACTTCGTCACAGCAGTAAATAAGATCACTGAAGACGTAAGGGCATTGGGACCTTATAGACAGGAAAAGGTGGAGGTTGAATCCAGCAGCAGCAGGTAATTTATGACCGGGTAAATGAAATTAAATACAGAAATAAAAGGAGAAAGAGATGTCTAAATGGCAGTGTGTAGAATGCGGTTATTTTTTTGATGGAGCGAAGCCGCCTGATAGCTGTCCCGGCTGTCATTCCCATTGTACTTATACTGACGTGACCTGCTACCGTCCCGAGTGTGGCGGGCCTCCCAACCCGGATCCAATGGTAATGGGCCTGATTACGCAGCGCATCGGATTGGTAGCACCACTTCGTCCATCCCACCAAGGAAAAACCCAGGAGGGAGTTTCCGTCGAGAAGGTAACAAAGGCGGCATTATTTCAAGGACTGAGTGAAGTAGAAATAGATAAGGTGCTGAGTATTGGCCAGGTAAAAGTTTATAACTCGGGTGATGTTGTATTCAAAGAAGGAGACGAGGCTGTTCATATTTATGTTGTAGAAGAAGGAAAACTGGCGGTTCAGAATGCTGAAAAGCAGACAGTCTACACAGCCACGGTGGGAGATGTCCTGGGCTGGTCAACTTTGATGTTACCCTACAAAAGAACCGCCTCAGCAATTGCCGAAGGGAAGGCGAGGGTAATTATTTTAGACGAGGCAAAAATTCATGATTTTTGCGAACAGTATCCGCCTATAGGCTACAAAATTACACGAACTGTCGGACGTATGATTGCTGTCAGGATGAGAACTGCCAAAGCAATGTCTTCGGATATGGTTTACGGGTAAAAGACCACTAAGTATAAGGGTTGTAGGCTCTCCGTTAGTTTTAAACAGTATACTGAATCCACAGACTTTGCCCGGCGTCAGATGTGCTGCGATCCCAATCGAGCTTACGGATGAAGGAGTTCCACTCACTCTCATTAGCCTCATCCGGCTTTGCAGGCGGCTTATTACCCAGTGGGATTTCATCTGTTCGCATAATGCGGCCGCCGGTCTTGATACAGAGCTGCTCAAGCAGCTTCTCCGCCGGGTGTTCCCAATGCATTTCTGCTTTAGCCCATTTCTCATCCA
Organism: Chloroflexota bacterium; assembly: GCA_026389695.1. Taxonomy (GTDB): domain Bacteria; phylum Chloroflexota; class Dehalococcoidia; order GIF9; family UBA5629; genus JAQUQM01. The sequence goes on along the minus strand of JAPLHI010000116.1, from coordinate 17,416 downwards.
CCGGGATCATGGCCACCAGGTTAGTATCATCCATCATCTCCAACCCCTTCCATTTCAAGGTGGCATTCCGGCTGCCGTGGTGTCCGACCTTGTAAAATACGGCACGCCGTAGAAGATCTTGACCGGTTATTGTTTTCCCACCCGGTCCTTCCCCGGGAAATTCCAATTCTTGCCAGGAGAGCCAGTTGCCCACCTGGGAATCCGCTGCAAAAAGCAGAACCTTACGCGACCGGGCGGCTATTATCTCGACAGCAAGCACCAGGCTGGTGTTGTTGGTGTAATTATTGATTTTGAGAGCAAGTTGCTCCGCCGCAGCCAGCCAGTCGGAATTGATACGTCGCCACTCGGGACCATGTGTCGCATCTTTCGTAAATCCGTAGTATTTCCGGAAGAAATTACCATAGTCCGGGCTGCTCTCGGCTACCTCCCGTGTAATCTCGAAGGATCTGGCAAAGGGGCAGCTCTGCCTGAAACGGGGATTTTCTTCCGGCGTATCCGTGAGCGCCAGCTTCCGCTACGGCGGCGGCAAATTTCCAGTTGCCGATGCGTTCCGCCGCGCCCTGCAGAATGGGATATTTGCAGCCCAGTAATTCAGTTGCCCTGGTTTTCCATTCCATTTTATATTCCTTCAATTAATTTTGGTCTATAATAATATCCTACACTATTTTAGGTTAGTGAAAAGCCAGCCTTGCATATATGTTTACTGTTATGCAATCTCATGTAAAATATTCCTGAAACCTGCTTATACATTAAATTTGTTTTTGTGTATAATTAAGGCGATTTAGTTGCAGTATAGGTTGTTACAAGCTTTTTATATTTGCTTCTGCCTAAGCGTTGGATGACCGAGCTCTAACTAAAAATTTAATAGAGGAAGGCATCCAATGAGTTTCCAGGACAAGACTATCAAGTGCGCCGATTGCGGAAGCGACTTCACTTTCAGCGCCGAAGAACAGGAGTTTTTCAAAACCAAAGGCTTCACCAACGAGCCCAAGCGCTGTCCTGCCTGCCGTCAGGCGAAGAAGTCGGAACAACGCGGCGGAGGTTACAGTTCGCGGAGTGAAATGTATCCCGCAACATGTGCACAGTGCGGTAAAGAGACTCAGGTCCCCTTTGAACCCCGCGGCGACAAACCTGTTTATTGCAGCGAGTGTTATAGTAGTATCAGAAAGCCAAGGTAACATATACCTTTGGGGGATTGCAGGTTCGGGGAGTACCGGCTCTAAAATTTATTAAAATAAACGGGCGACGTGTCCGACTGGAAGGGAGGCACCAGCGCAGGCAAACTCTACAAGTAGTGCTTTTTGCCCTCTTGCGGCACGAATTATTCCGCTAAGGAGAACCGCTATGAAAATATATGTAGGAAACCTATCTTATGACCTGACGGAAGATGAATTGCGTCAGGAATTCGCGGCCTTTGGAGAAATTGCATCCATAAGCCTTCCCACCGATCAGTACAGCGGCAGGCCCAAGGGATTTGCCTTTGTAGAAATGGCTGATAAGGCGCAAGCCGAAGCTGCCATTGCCGGACTTAACGGTAAAGCTCTGAAGAAGCGTGTCCTCGTAGTGAACGAGGCCAGGCCTATGTCAAATATACGCAGAACGGGCGGGTACGGCGACAGGAGAGGCGGCAGCAGCGGCAGCGGCGGTAGGGACAGCAGAAAAAGCAGCGGCCCGAAAAGGCGCGGCCGTTATTAAACACCTTTGCCTAGATTGATATCAGCACGATATTAATGCCGCTAAATAGTAAAGGAACAAAATAAACCATTCAATTGATTTCAGCCACAGTTTTTGTCACCGGCGGCTTGATAATTACTGTTATAATGGCAGCGATAACCAGGCCTGCCGCCACAGAAAAGAGAGGCACCCGGTAGCTGCCGGTTACGTCAAAAGCATACCCGGCCAGCCAGGGGCCGACGCCCGTACCTATACCGTCAGATATCATAAGCATACCGAAAATTGCGCCCAGCGATTTGAATCCAAAGAGCTGCCTGGTGATGCGCACCATCATGGTTACAAAGCCCGGATAAGCAATGCCAAATAGAGCGGCAAAGATATAGAACGTCCAAACATCCCTGGAAAATGCGATCCAGGTGATGATCACCGTTTCAAGTATGAGGCAGAATAATATGACGGGTTTGGCGCCGATCCTATCCGACACCAGACCCGCTACTAACCGTCCGGCAATGCCCAGAACGCCTATCACAGTTAAAAGACCCGCCGCTGCCACGGGCGATAATCCCGAATCAATGGCATAAGGGACTATGTGCAGTATAACCAGGCCTAGGCTCAATAGAAAGAAGGCGAAAATGACGAACAGCATCCAAAATTCTTTGGTACCTAATGCCTGCTTTAAAGTCAGACCTGTTTCACTCTCAACAGCGGATACCTGCTTCTTATCAACAGGTTTGTTTAAGTCATAGCTGCCACCCTTGACCGTCAATTCACCCGATCCTGGTTTGCGCATGGCCAGGGCGGCAGGCACGCATATCACAGCGACAACAATGCCGGCGATAAGATAGGTTAACCGCCATCCCCCAGCAGAGATGAGATAGGTGATTAAAAGCGGGATGAGCGCGGTGCCGAGACTGATGCCTACAGTGGCCGTACCCACAGCTAATCCCTGGCGTTTTCTGAACCATACCGCCACCAGCGCCACTGGTATGGCAAACGATGCGCTGAGACTTAAACCAACGAGAATCCCGCTAAAAATGTACAACTGCCATACGTTTTGTATCTGAGAGCTCAGCATCAGCCCCAGGCTGAGCAGTCCAGTGGCAACCACCATAATCCAGCGGTAATCGTATCTATCCGCGAGAATTCCGGTGAAGGGAAGGGTGGCAGCATAAATGAGGCCGGCGACCATGACCACGCCGGCTGTCAAACCCCTCGTCCAACCGAACTCATTAATAATGGGCAGGTAAAAAACGCCGTAGCTGAAATTTATGCCGCTGGTGATAAAGAGAATCATGAAAGCGGCGATTACTATAATCCAGCCGTAAAATATCCCTGGTTGCTTAAACATCCGATGTTTTATTCTGAAGATTCCTGTGAAGCGGCAGTATCAACGCCATCATTAATTACAGCTTCAGATTTGGCGCTCTTCGATGGACCTGTACCACTGGTGTCGCGCGCCACACCCAGCATAAAAGATTTGCCGCCCCGTTGGATAATTTTCCCGCGCACCTCGATGGGGATCCTCGCGCCGTTTTTACAAATATGCGTAGAATTAAACCTGCTTTCTTTCCTTTGGGAAAACTGACTGATCCTAATATTTACCTTGTGTTTAAACTCAGGCGCTGTAATATCAAGGATATTCATCTGCAGCAGTTCTTCCCTGGTATAACCCCTGGCCTCACAGGCCGCTTCGTTAACGTAGACAATATTGCCTTCCATATCCAGCAAAAATATGGCATCGGTGACCATATCCAGCAGGTAAGCATTGAAGGACAGCTCATCCTGCATCTTTTTCTTCTCAGTTATATCGTAGAAGAACACCAGCGAAGCAGGCTTGCCGAAGTAGATTATGCGGTAAGCGAAAGCCTTAACGTAACGCACGGTCCTGTCCTTACGCAGTACAGGCCATTCTTCAGGCACTCTGACAATGCTGTCACCCGCCTGTATCATCTTATCTCTTGCCGAGAGCGATTTGCGCATGCCGGGAAGGGTCACATCCGTAACCGGCATGCCGATGATTTCCTCACGGGGATATCCGAAAATATCCGCCGCCGCCCTATTGGCATACACATATTTATCATCCTGCGTGATAACTATACCTTCAGTCACATTTTCTGTGATCGTCTGTATGGTGTCTTCTATCTCACCGAGGACAGCCCTCAACCGGTTAAAGTCAGGGATTTTATTTTCATACTGTATTAAACCCGCGCGCAGCTCAGCAATCCTGAGCAGCCAGCGTTCTTCAAATTTATCAGTATTTTCTACCATTTAAGTCCTTCCCAACGCAGCACAGGATTTATGATATACCGGCGTTTTTCCTCCTGTGCCAGCCCTCAACTCTGGCCATGGCCAGAGCGGCTTTCTCAATGGAATGAAATACCGGTAAACCGTCGCTGACAAAGGCCTGCTGTACCGTGAGCAGCTCCTCCATCCCCACCCTGTCCGATGCGGGTCCAAGCGCTAAAATAACCGGCTTTTTTATCTCAACCATAGCGTTATGTAAAGTCTCACCCATGGGTTTCAAAAAGAAATCATTAGAGAAGCGTCCTTCACCCCAGCGGCTCACGGGATGAAAGCCCATGTGGTACATCATCATGTTAATTTCCGTAACTTTCCCCAATACCCTCAGAGTTTCCCCAATAGCATCGGGGAAGACCAGGTTTGTTGCATCCAGCGGATTGGTGAAAATGGCTCCCGCCATGGGTAAAAACTGTCTCAGCTCTGCGCTGATCCCCGGCGGTATAGAGGGGAGAGATAATCCCGCGGCTTCAAGCTGGTCGCTGGCCTGCACACTGGGCCCGCCGCCCTGCCCGATGACTGCCACACCCGTTCCCTGCGGATAAGGAACAGCAAAATTTAAAGCCACAAGCACATCGATCATTTCCTGGACATCGTTGACCTGTATGGCATTCTCCTGGCAGCATAAAGCCTGGAAAACCTGCACGGAAGAGGTCATGCTGGCCGTGTGGCTTCTGGCAGATCTGAGCCCGGTCTCAGTAATACCCCCTTTATAAATAACAACCGGTTTCTTCTGCGACGCCCTCTTCAGTACTTTCTTGAAACGTTCTCCATCTCGGACTCCCTCTATATAAGCGGCAATGATCCCGGTCTCAGGATCATCGGTAAAATATTCAAACAGCTCGCATTCATCGATATCCAGGGCATTACCGTAGCTTACTACTTTGCTGAACCTCACTCCCCGCGGACCGGCATGCAGGGGCAGGTCCTGGGCATGACCCCCGCTCTGCGAGATGAAGGCCACCGGCCCGGGCTCCATAGGCAACCGCGTGGCACAGGTCAGCCTGGCCTTCGGCACAAATAACCCGGTGCAGTTGGGGCCGATAATACGGAAGCCCGCGGCTCTGGCTTTATACAGCATCGTGTTTTCGAGCTCCACACGTTCCTTTTCCCCGCTTTCACTGAAGCCGGCGGTGAAAAAATGGACGGATTTTACACCCTTACCCGCACAATCATCGAGCACATCCAGCGCCATCTCCGCCGGTATACACACTATGACATGATCGACCGGCCCCGGGATTGATGAAACATTGGGATAGCACGGCATCCCGAAAGCTTCAGTATATTTGGGATTCACAGGGTAAATGGCGGGAAACCCGGCGTCTATCAAAGCTATAATTGTAAAGCCTGCGAACGTGGCAAAGTTCTCAGGCGAAGCGCCGACAACAGAAACGCTGCGCGGCATGAAGATGTGATCAAGGAACACACTGGACATGATAAATGTTTATTTATCATATCAACCCGTCGGGTTAATGGCAAAATACAAAATCGTATAAGCTTTATCGTAGCTGTTTATCATTTGACAAAGCATCTGGTTCTATTTACACTGTCCGACAGCCCTTTATCAAGCAAATTCTTGAATTTTGTATTGATCATGACTACTGTGATAACCGGCGCCTCAGGGCACGTGGGGATTAATTTAATCAGAGCGCTTCTATCACGCGGCAGGAAGGTGCGGGCGCTGGCCCACATCAACCGCAAGGTAGTAGGCTCTCTGGACGTCGAAGTTGTGGACGCCAATGTCTGTGACCTGGATTCACTATGCCGGGCCTTCGAGGGCGCTGAGATTGTATATCACCTGGCAGCGCATATTTCACTCTCCATGGGCGACTGGTCACGCTGCTCGCAAATCAACATCGAGGGCACCCGCAACGTTATTGAGGCCTGCAAACGCAGCGGAGTACGCCGGCTTGGTACATTTCAGCACCATACATGCCCTGCAACAGGAGCCCTTGGATATACCGGTCGATGAATCGCGGCCTTTCGTGGAATCGCGCAGGTGCCCCCCTTACGACCGTTCCAAAGCTGCCGCGGAAAATATTGTGCGGGAGGCGGTATTCGGAGGATTAAACGCCGTCATTATTAATCCCACGGGTATCATCGGGCCTTACGATTACGAACCATCATTTTTCGGAGCAGCCCTCGTACTCATGGCCACGGGCAAGCTGCCCGCCCTGGTGGCTGGCGGTTTCGACTGGGTAGATGTGCGTGATGTTGCCGAAGCTGCCATACGCGCTGAGGAACTGGCGCCGTCCGGGGCCAATTACCTGCTTTCGGGGCACTACGTAACCATTAAAAACATAGCGCTGCTTGTCGCTGAAATAACGGCCACCAGGGCGCCCGGTTTTGTGTGTCCGCTTCCCCTTGCCAAGGCGTGCGCTCCGCTGATTACAGCCGCAGCTAATCTCACCGGTAAAAGGCAGATTTTTACCTCAGCCTCCTTAAACGCACTTGCTACCAGCAATCACAGTATCAGCCACGCCAAAGCCACACATGATCTTGATTATCATCCGCGTCCCTTCAAAGATACTATCCTGGATACCCTGACATGGTTCAGGGAACACGGATACTTTAATGCCGAATAACTATTTATACGAATTAATATGACCGATAACATTATTTATAACGGGATTCTCGCCGGCTGGATCGTGCTGTCAATTGCCATCTTTGTCGCTCTGTTCTTCATAGTGGCGCCCTATGGGCGCCACCACAGAAGCGGCTGGGGAATTACCTTGAACAGCACGCTCGGCTGGGTAATCATGGAATCCGCCTCCCCCCTTATCTTTGCGCTGTGTTTCATCCTGGGGAGTAATCCGGCTTCGATCACATCGTGGGCATTTCTACTGTTGTGGGAAGCCCATTACATACACCGCGCCTTCATTTACTCCTTCAGCTTAAAAAGCTCCGACGGCAATATGCCGTTATCGGTAATACTGTCGGGGATCTTTTTTAACATGGTCAACGCTTCGCTCAACGGTTATTACGTTTACAGCTTGTCCGGCGGCTATTCCAATCAATGGCTGACCGATCCCCGCTTTATCATTGGAACGGCAATTTTCATAACGGGCTTCGTCATCAACAGGCAGGCGGATTACACTCTGAGCAGGCTGCGGCAGCCGGGCGGTGCAGACTACGCAATCCCTTATGGCGGCCTCTATAATTTAATTTCATGCCCCAACTATTTCGGCGAGATCTTAATCTGGACCGGCTGGGCCGTTGCCACCTGGTCTTTAGCCGGTTTGAGCTTCGCGATCTGGACCGCGGCCAACCTGATTCCCCGTGCCAGGGCCCACCATGCCTGGTACCATGCCCAATTCCCCGATTACCCGGCAGGACGCAAGGCTTTAATACCGGGTATCTGGTAGTAAAATACTTTTCGATATGATGTTACATACTGTAACAGCAAGCTTATCAGGCCAGCACTTCAGCCAATACCCGGTTGGATGTCATGACGCAGGACGGATGGAGCAAATATCGCGTCCCCTGCTTAACCAGTAATTTTAATGCAACCTGACCGTCCAACCGTTCAATTAATCCCGCAACCTTTTCGCAACCATATTCTGCTGCGATATTATTCGTATCGACACCTTCTTGAAGCAGGCGCAATCGTAACATGGCCTCCTCGGCAAGTTTCCCCTCCGGCTTCAGCCATTCCTGTTCAATCCTGGCGCCCGCCGGATCGGCGATATATCCTTCCAGGGTTGCAGCGTTTTTATAGCGGCTCCCCTTAACATGTGAAGCTGCGGCAGCACCGAGCCCAATATATTCTCCACCCCGCCAGTAATTCAGGTTATGCGCACATTCCTTGCCCGGAAGGGCAAAATTAGATATCTCATAATGCGCGAAACCCCTTTGCTGTAAATATGTTCTCGCCCGCTCGAATAGCTCAACCTGCTCATCCTCACCGGGAAGATCCGCGGGAGGGCAGGCCGCATAAGCCGTCCCCCCTTCAATAGAAAGGCAATACACGGACAGATGCGATACCTGCATACCGGTCAGAGTCCGTAGAGTATGCTCAAGGCTGTGCCACGTCTGGCCGGGAAGCCCCACAATGACATCGGCGGAAATGTTGGCAAACCCGCATTCTTGCGCCAGCGTAAGGGCATCGATGGCCTTCTTTGCACTGTGTATCCTGCCCGCTTTGCTGAGCTCGTCATCGTTCAGCGATTGCACCCCCAGAGATATGCGATTGATGCCGGAATCCTGCGCTATATAAAGAAACTCCCCTGTTACAGACTCCGGATTTGCTTCGATGGTGGCTTCCTTCAATCCTGACAGGTCGAATGCATCGTACAAACCGGCCAGGAGTTCCCCGAGGTTTTGCGGTCCCAGCAGGCTGGGTGTCCCGCCGCCGATATACAGGGTACCGAATGATTGTCGTGAATAAGCGCGCGCTTCCCTGATGACAGCCTCCGTGTACTTTTCCCGCAGGTCCAGTTTGCCTGGAACCGAGTAAAAGTCGCAGTAGAGGCATTTAGCGGCGCAGAAAGGTATATGAATGTAGAGTCCCCGCATTCGACGACCTATTCCTCGATTTTCATCAGGGACAGGAAAGCTTCCTGGGGCACTTCCACAAAGCCCACCATCTTCATTTTTTTCTTACCCTCCTTTTGTTTTTCCAGCAGTTTTCTCTTGCGTGTTATATCGCCGCCGTAACATTTGGCTATAACATCCTTTCTCATGGGGAAGATATCCGCCCTGGCAATCACCTGTGAGCCTATAGCAGCCTGCAGCGGTATTTTAAAAAGGTGCCTGGGAATGACCCTGCTCAATTTATAAATCAACGCCCTGCCCTTTATTGAGGCACTATCCCTGGGTGATATATAGGAAAGCGCGTCAACCACGCCGTTATTGACAAGGATATCCACTTTAACGAGGTCGCCTGCCCGGTAACCGTTAAGCTCATAGTCCATGCTGGCATATCCGCGACTGACGCTCTTCAACCTGTCGTAGAAATCAGTGATCATTTCAGCCAGCGGTAAATCATAGATCAGAATAGCCCTCCTGTCATCCGGGTGTTCAATGCCGACCAGCGAGCTTCTTTTAGCCTCGGCAAGCTCCATACACGGTCCCACATAATCCGAAGGAACAATGATCCTGGCCCGGATGATGGGTTCCTCAATATGATCGATCTGGCCGACGGGGGGAAACTTGGATGGGTTATCCAGCATCAAGATGTCACCGTTGGTGCAAACAACCTTATAGATCACCGAGGGCATGGTGGCAATGATATCCTGCTCGTACTCACGCCTTAATCTTTCCAGGGCGATCTCCATATGCAGTATACCCAGGAACCCGATACGGTAACCGTAGCCCAGGGCTGCCGAATTCTCTTTTTCGTAAACTACCGAAGAGTCATTCAGCTTGAATTTTTCCAGCGCCGCCCCGAGCCTGGCATAATCACTGGTGATGATAGGGTAAATACCGCAATACACCATCGACTGCGACATTCTGAAGCCGGGGATGGCCGGGACTTCAGGATGGTCGGCGGATACTACCGTATCGCCGACGTGGATTTCGCCGGCATTCCTGATTAAAGCTACTATATATCCCACATCTCCGGCCTGCAAACCGGGGGATTGCGCCAGACCGAGACTGAAATACCCAACCTCTTCCACCTCAAATATCTTTTCTGTAGATTTGACCATGATTTTATCTCCGGGTTTGACACACCCGGAAAAGACACGGATGTGCGGTATAACACCCCGGTAAGCGTCATAAAATGAATCAAAAATAAGACATTTTAAAGGTTCATCAGTGCTTCCCCACGGCGGGGGTATCCTGTCAACAATAGCCTCAAGCAGCTCGGATACACCGGTCCCATCCTTGGCGGAAACCAGCAGGATGTCCTCAATACGTAATCCAAGCATGGAGTAGAGTTGCAGAGAGCAGTCATCCACCATAGCGCCGGGAAGGTCTATTTTGTTTATGACAGGGATTATCTTCAGACCGGCGTCAAGCGCAAGATTGGCATTGGCTATAGTCTGCGCCTCCACACCCTGGGTGGCATCGACCAGCAGCACGGCGCCATCACAAGCATTGAGGCTGCGCGATACCTCGTAATTGAAGTCCACGTGACCCGGCGTGTCAATCAGGTTCAGCACATATTCCCCGCCGTTTTTAGACTTATAAGGAATCCTCACCGACTTGGCTTTGATGGTTATGCCCCTTTCACGTTCGAGGTCCATGCTGTCCAGCATCTGGTTAACGCTGGCTTTTCTGACCAGGCCGGTTATTTCGAGTATCCTGTCAGCCAGCGTCGACTTTCCGTGGTCAATGTGCGCAATAACGCAGAAATTCCGAATGTGCTTCATTTGAAATACATTTACTCAGCTTTAAAAACTATATTCTATCGTCCAATCATACAGGCTTTCGCTCAGCATGCAAAATCAAAACTTGAGGTGTAAAAATAAGAGAAGGCAGGATAACTACCCGGCTAAGCAGCAGCTATCCTGCCAATATCGCCCTTGAATATTATACTACTCTTGGGGATTAGTGATTTTGCGAGCCATTTTTAACAGCATGCGCTGTTCGGCGGCAGCGACGTTGTGCCTGGTGACGGCAATAACATCGGGGTTCACCGATACCGATGTAATGCCCCAATCGACAAGTTTCTCGGCGAAATCCGGGTAATTCGATGGCGCCTGGCCGCATATGGAGCATGTGATTCCCATTTTCTGGGAGGTTTTGATAATCTGCCGGATGGCGTCGAGCACTGCCTTGTCCCTTTCATCATACAGGGGAGCGCATACCTCGCTATCGCGGTCTACTCCCAGCACCAGCTGTGTGAGATCATTGGAACCTATGGATACACCTGTAATACCGGCTTTGACATAGTCTTCCAGCCAGTAAACCACGGACGGCACTTCGGCCATAACCCACAGTTCCATCTCACGGTCACTACCCAGCTCGCTGTTATCGATCAACTGCTTGCAGCGTTTAAACTCCCAGAGGGTGCGTACGAAAGGTATCATGAGGTGCAAATTTTTATCCTGCTCCCTTACTTTCTGCAGCACCTTCAGCTCAAGTTCAAAAAGGTCCGGGTTTAAAACATACCTGTAGCATCCGCGAAAACCGATCATGGGATTCTGCTCAACCGGCTCGTATTTATCGCCGCCGCGCAGGTTGCGGAATTCATTCGTCCTGAAATCGATAGCCCTGTAAATAACGGGGCGGGGATAAAACGCGCGGGTAAAAATGCGCAGGTTCCTGACCATGGCATCAATAAACTGGTGGCTCTTGCCCTCCTCCATAAGCTGGCGAGGATGTATACCATCACAGGCATCGATCACCATGAACTCCGCCCTGAGCAAGCCCACTCCATCCACGTCTTCCCTGGCAATCCTTTCCGCTTCGTACGGCATAGCGAGGTTAACATACAGCTTGGTTGCCGTGACCAGGGGCGCCGGCTTGGGCATAACTGCCGTTGCCATCTCCTCGGCGCTCTTATTTCTCTCCTTTAATTTTCCTTCGTATACAGTGCCGTGGGTGCCGTCCACCGTCACCAGCATCTTATTTGTCAATACTTTAGTAGCATTCCTGGTTCCCACAACACAGGGCAGCCCCATCTCACGGGATACTATGGCCGCGTGGCAGGTCATACCGCCGCCGTCGGTGACAATAGCGGATGCTTTCTTCATCAGGGGTACCCAATCGGGCGTAGTCATCTCGGCAACGAGGATATCCCCGCTTTCGAAGCAGTTATCCTGAGTTGGAGAGGCGAGCACGCGCACTTCACCACTACCACGACCCGGGCCTGCCCCGATGCCTCTGATCAGCTCCTTCCCTTCTTCATCGGCTTTCTCGGCTTGCTCGACAGGCTTGATCAGGGTTGTTATGGGCCGTGATTGCACCATATAGATTTTATTTCCCTCTATAGCCCATTCGGTGTCCTGAGGGCTGCCGTAATGCTCTTCAATTTTTAAACCCAGCGCGGTTAATTCCTGTACCTCGGCATCGCTGAGCACCTGCAGCTCGGCCTCTCTGGGAGACAGGTTTGCCTGCTTATTCTGGCCCTTTTCGTCACGGATAATTTTAAAATTTTTATGAGCTATCCTGATGTCTTTGACCTTTAGACTGGCTTTTTCAATCTCATAATAGTCCGGGGCAACCAGCCCGCCGACAACTACTTCGCCCAGGCCGAAAGCGCCTTCGATAACCAGGCTGGCCAAATTATTATTGCTCGGATTGGCGGTAAACATGACTCCCGCCTTATCGGAGTTGACCATTTTTTGGACCACAACGGCAATGACAGGTTCCTCCAGGAACTCTTTCTTGGCCCGGTAAAAGATAACGCGCGCTCCATACAATGAAGCCCAGCACTCTTTAACTTCTCTGATCAGCTCTTCTTTGCCACGCACATTAAGGAAGGTGGCGTTCATGCCCGCGAAGGATGCCTGCTCCGAATCCTCCATGGTGGCCGACGATCTGACCGCTACAAACTGCGCTTTGACCGAGTCTCTTTTAGACAGCTCCTCATATGCTTTTATGATCTCACTGCGAATATTTAAAGGCATATCCGTATTGACTATAAGTTCCTGGATTTCTTTCGCCTTCGCCTGCAGTTGCGCAGTATCATCGACATTGAGCTCTTCCACCGCCCTGGAAAGCTTTTGGGATAATCCGCTCACGGTGATAAAGAGCTGGTAAGCCTGGGCCGTCACTACAAAACCGGGCGGCACCGGCAAACCGGCTTTAATCAGTTCACCCAGGTTGGCGCCCTTTCCGCCTGCTTTGGCGACATCACTTCTACTCAGTTCTTCAAACCATTTGACTATCTCCATAGACGATCCTCCTGAAAAAAAAATACGGTATTAGCTTCCAAAGCATCTATGCATAAATACTATATTAACCTTACCATTTTATCTGGATAACGGAATGCCTGTATGTTGATAATGCCAGGATTTTAAATAGATAATATCGGCAAATACCTCAAATAGCGCTGATCGATTTGCTTTTTCTTTTCCCATGTATCATTGAGCGGGGTATAGACAATCTTGCCCTTAACTTCTCCCACAACATGACCGGTCTTACCGCTGCGCAGGCCTTCCACAGCGGCAATTCCCAGTTCACTGGCCAGAATCCTATCCCTGGCCGTAGGCGATCCACCTCTTTGTATGTGACCCAGGGTACACACACGGCACTCAACCTTCAGCCTCATTTGAACATATTTGGCTATATTAATAGTGTCCTCAAACTGATTGCCTTCAGCGACTACAATGATGCTGCTCCCTTTACCGCGTTTGAAGCTATCCTTCAAGCTCTGGCACAGTTTCTCGACATCAGTTTTTTTCTCAGGGATAATGATCTCCTCCGCGCCGCCGGCCAGACCGACTTCCAGGGCGATAAAGCCGGAATTCCGGCCCATGACTTCCACAAAGAAAATTCGCTCAAAAGCGCTGGCTGTATCCCTGATGCGGTCTATGGCATCCAGAGCCGTGTTAACCGCGGTATTAAATCCAATGGTATAATCGGTCCCGTAAATATCATTATCGATCGTACCGGGCACGCCGATAAAACCCAGGTCGCACTCCTCTTGCAGGGCAGCCACACCGCGAAACGTCCCATCCCCTCCGATAACTACACAGCCATCAATACCCTCGCTTTTCATGGCATCGATGGCCTTCTTTCTACCCTCTTTACGGAACATCTCGGGGCAGCGTGAGGTTTCCAGAATAGTGCCGCCTTTTTGAATAATATTGGCCACCGAACGCCGGTTGAACTTCTGAAATTCGCTGTGTATCAGCCCCGAAAACCCCCTGCGTATGCCTACGACATCCAAATCGTGATAAACAGCGCAACGGACGACCGCCCTGATGGCCGCGTTCATACCAGGAGCATCTCCGCCGCTGGTTAAGACACCAATTCGTTTAAGCTCTTTTGGCATTTCTGACTATTAAGGTATCAGATTTATGGAATAAACTCAATAAGTATTCCGGCTTATTCTTGACTGAGACTGCGTAAAACAAAGGCATCCCCGGCTTTCAAACTTAAGCCTTCAAATTTTGATACGCATTTAAATAAAAACGCTGCGTATATTCCTTTGCCATACGCCTGGCAGTGAAAACCGGTGTATTGGAACGCATGGTCTCTTTCATCATTTTGACCCAGCCGGCAGGTATGCCGTTAAGATCTCGCTCGTAATACAGCGGAACAATTTTGTTTTCCAGGATGTTGTAGATCTCATCCGCGGTCCGCCTGTCCCTGTCCGCGATATCGCAATTATCGGTATTCTCTGTGACAGCCCAGCCGTTAAGGCCGTTATAACCCTCGAACCACCATCCGTCGAGAACGCTCAGGTGCAGTACTCCGTTCAGGGAAGCCTTCTGACCGCTGGTCCCGCTGGCCTCCATCAAAACCCGGGGGTTATTCAGCCAGACGTCTACGCCGGCGACAAGGTCCCTTGCCATATGCATATCGTAATCCTCAACGAAGGCTATCCTGCCGCAGAAATTGGGATCCTTGGCTATGTTATATACTTCCTGTATCAAACGCTTGCCGTATTCATCGCTGGGATGGGCCTTACCAGCGAAAATGATCTGCACGGGCTGTAACTCACGGTTCAAAATCTTTTTCAGCCTTTCAATATCGCGGAAGATTAAGGTAGGACGTTTATATTCCGTGAACCGCCGGCAGAAACCTATGGTCAAGGCCTCCGTGTCCATCAAGGCCCCCATGGCCAGCGGTTGAATAGGGAGGACATGATCGGCCGACCAGCGCTGACGTGCCCTGTCCAGTATGGAGCTAATAAGCTTTATTTTCAGCCACCTGTGTAGAGCCCAGATCTGCGCGTCAGGAATGGAATCGACTTTATCCCACATCGTATGGTCATCGTGTTTTTCCAGCCAGTCCGCTCCGAGGTGCCCGTAAAAAAGGACCTTGAATTGAGGGGAAATCCAGGTGGGCACATGCACCCCGTTGGTTACCGAGTCAATCGGCACATCATCCTCTGCTTTATCCGGCCACAAAGGATGCCACATTTTGCGGCAAACCTCTCCATGCAGTTTGCTAACACCGTTTCTATAATCAGCCAGCTTCAAACCGAGAACCGTCATGTTATAGCTGTTGCGTTCCGTTTCCAGCGTGCCAAGCTTGATGAATTCATCGCGATCTATGCCCATCATTCCCCAGTAGTTATGGAAATACTTATCTACAAGATCGAGTGAAAAAGTATCATTACCTGCCGGGACGGGCGTATGCGTGGTAAAAATGGAGGTTGCCTGAACCATACTGATAGCCTTTTGAAAATCAGTACCCTGCTGAACCAGTTCACGGACGCGTTCCAGCAGCATAAACGAGGTGTGTCCTTCGTTGGCGTGCCATACCGCCGGATTCAAACCGAGCGCCCTCAGTATACGAACTCCACCGATCCCCATAACTAGTTCCTGTAACAGGCGTATCTCACGGTCGCCTCCATATAACCGGGCCGAAAGGCCGCGGTAGGCCTGCGGATTTTCGTCGAGGTTGGTATCCAGCAGATACAGCTTGACCCTGCCGGTTTTCAATTCCCAGGCCGAAACATAAACGGAGACGTTATCCAGGGGAACGGGAACGGTAAGCAGCTTGCCCTCCGCAGTGCATACACGTGACAAGGCCACATCCGCGAAATCCAGTTGATCGTATTCCTCATTCTGCCAGCCATCCTGTGAAATATGCTGATGAAAATAACCCTGCGGGTACATGAAGCCCACACCCACCAGGGGCAGTCCCAGGTCGCTGGCTTCCTTGCAATAATCTCCTGCCAGTACACCCAGTCCTCCCGCATACAGCGGCAGGGAGCTCTGAATGGCAAATTCCAGTGAAAAGTAGGCTATTAAATTGTCTTTATACTGGGGATATTCATTTTCAAACCATGTGTTGGGGGATGTTATGCCTTCTTTAAAAGCAGTCATGGCATGGTTGTACATAGCCACGTAATTGGCGTCTTCCGCGCAGGCAACGAGACGATGATACGGAATTTCTTTGAGCAGCTTTACGGGATTATGCCCGGTGGATTTCCAGAGATAACGGTCAAGACTTTTAAACAGGTTGCGTGGTTCGATATGCCAGCTCCACCACATGTTATAGGCCAACTCGCCCAGCCCCTGAATGCGTTCGGGAAGTTTTAATTTACGGGAAGATTGCATACACCACCATATTTTCTGACCTGATTTAGTTTACCAGATTTACCCGCGTCATACTTTCCGTAAATACGTCTGCAAAGATGGTTAACTATAAGGAAATGGCTACCTCATGACAAACGCATTTGTGCCGGAGATTTAATTTGCACACAAAATATTTTATACTATATACTAATGGGCGTATCTGTTCTGGATTGAAAGAATTTTAAGTAAGGGGTCTCAGATGAAAATTAATGTAATGCAGGATGTACTGCAGGCGAACGACAGGATTGCCGCGGAAAATAAGCAGCTTTTTAAGAAAACCAATAATCTGGTATTGAACCTGATGAGCTCGCCCGGCGCGGGCAAGACTTCTTTACTGGAGAAAACGGCTGAGCTGCTGGCAGGTAAACTGAGGTTGGGTGTGATAGTCGGCGATATTGAGACCACGCGGGATGCCGACCGCATCAGCAAATATAACATACCCAGCATTCAGCTTACCACCGGTTCAGCCTGCCATCTCGATGCCAATATGGTTGCCTCGGCGTTGCCGCATATGGAACTGGATAAAATAGATATACTGGTGGTGGAGAACGTGGGAAACCTGGTATGTCCTGCCGAGTTTATTGTGGGAGAGGATTACAAGGTGATGATCCTGAGCGTGACCGAGGGCGATGAGAAGCCTCTGAAATACCCCATGATGTTCAAAGAATCGTCCTTAATGATCATAAACAAGATTGATCTGCTGCAATACACCAACTTTAACCTGGAAGAAGCCAAAGCTAACGCCCGTAAGGTACACCCCGGCATAGATATCATCGAAATTTCCTGCACAAAGGGGACCGGCCTGGATGCCTGGATCGCGTGGCTCACGGAGCACCACAGGAAGAAGGCAGGCGGCCGATAGATGCACGAGATGGGGGTGGCGCAGAATATACTGGATATAGCTGTTGCCGCCGCTCAAAAAGAGGGCGCACATAAAATCACGCGTATCAATCTAATAGCCGGCGAGCTGCGAGGCGTCGTGCCTATGCAGCTTTCATTCTGCTTCGGCATCGTTGCTAAAGATACCATCGCCAGCGGCGCGTACCTGAATATAGAAGAAATGCCCGTGACCGCCCACTGCGAAAACTGCAGCTCCGATTTCTCAGTTGAAGATTATCAATATGTCTGCCCCAAATGCGGCAGCACCAAGATACAGCTTACCGGCGGGACGGAGTTGAGGATTAAAGATATTGAGATTGAGTAGCGCTTCACTAACGTGTCCTGCAAAGATTTGCGGAACATTTCTATGAAAATTCGTTTATTCACCTGTATAATCACATTTGCCTTTCTGCTCAACAGTA
>JAPLHI010000084.1 GCA_026389695.1 Chloroflexota bacterium | reverse complement strand
CCTATGTGAAATACGGCTTCAGAGGGTAACTGAACATGGGGTTTGCTTAATTGTAGAGATGGTGGAACCTGAATGTTAAGTAGTTTGCTTCCGAGGGGGCCTAGGACAAATCCGGTTAAGAAAAGTGCGAGAAAGAATATGCCGAGGATCACCATCAAACGGCTGGAGCAACCGAGCTTATTCACTGTCCTGCTCCTTCATTAGTTCTTTTTTGTGCTGTTCGTTTTCTGTTCGGCTAAAAATTGTTTAAACATGCGATATAGACCGTAAATTGCTATTACAGTTCCAAGAATAAGCCCTATTAAAGTACAAAGCGGCCGGCTGTTCCATCTTTCGGGAGCATCCAACCACAGACCTAAAGCTGTTGGTAAAATGATGCTAAAGGAAACGTACCAACCGACATTAAAAAGAAACCAGAGACCTCTTAAAAATTGCTTTTTTTCTGGTTTCTCTTTGTCGTTCTGCTTAAGCTGAGGCATTATAACAACTGCCGTATCTACCCGTCAAGCGGATTTTAATTGATTTTTTGATGTTAAAACATGCGCCTTAGCAGTTACGCATTTTAAGCAATAAAAAAACTTACAATTGTAAATTCGCGCAGGGGTAAATTTATTTCAAGAATGTGATGATCAAGACTTATGTTTGCCGAAATCTTCCAGGTCGAGTGTATTAATAAAATCATAGTAGGCGGAAAGTTTTTTTAGCTCTTGTTCATCTAATTTATCTTGTTGGCCCACATTCTTTTCATTGGTTTTAGCTGGAGTGGACATCTTGCCTGGTTCCTGATCCAAAATAATACCCGCCTTATCAAGCACTGTTTCTTCCGCAAAAATCGGCGCAGTAACCCGCACGGCAAGCGCAATTGCATCGCTTGGTCTTGAATCGAGCTTCATCCTTGTTAGTAACCAGCGCTTGGTTGACTCATCGAAAAAGACCTCGAAAATCCAGCCTTCTCCGCCGTCAATTTCCATGCAATTCTTTTTTCCTTCAAGCCATTTACGTGTGATCGTAGATTTAAATTTCCTGTTTTGCCAAACTAATAGTAATCCGGATCCGGTTTCAAAATCACGGGCACGGCTATTGCCTGACTGAGGCTCCAGATCAACTGAAGGAGGGCCGGCGTTGAATTCGAATACAATCTGTGCGTAAAATGTATCAGAGCGCAGGTCACACACCACAATCTTGCTGATCGTAGTCCCGGATAATGATTCCAGAGCAAAAAGCGTGTTTTTAAGCAGGTCATGAGTCATTGGTCTTGACACATCCACGTTTTGGAGCTTCATAGAGATTGCATCAGCTTCTGCGGGCCCTATCCAGATAGGCAGATAGCGATCGGATTGTCTCTCCTTGAGAATGACCACATGTTGGTAATTCATCAGGCTGACTCGTATACTATCAATCTGCATTTCTTTCATGGGGATTCCTCCAGAGTTCAGGGCTTAAAGTGATTGTAACGCAACAATTGGGGGGTGTCAATTTGTGAAACTTCACACATATTTTCTTAAATGAATGTGCAACATGCCTGTGAGTATTACATATTGTGAATTCTACAAGTTTGTTTGCAAGTATATATTATATTAGAATGTGGTGAATTCGTAGCTGAAATTAGGGAGGCATCTTGAAGGCGCTGTTACAGAGAGTGATAAGGGCATCTGTAAAAATAGACGGAAATATTGTAGGCAAAATTAATAGTGGCTTTGTTGTGCTGCTCGGTGTAGCCGGTGATGATAGTGAAAAAGACGCCGATTATCTGGTAGATAAAATAGCTAATCTGCGAATTTTTAACGATGCGGAGAGTAAATTCAATTTATCTGCTTTGCAGATAACTGCCGATATGCTGGTTATCAGCCAGTTTACATTGTTGTCTGATACCCGGAAAGGACGGCGACCAAGCTTTACCCTGGCAGCCATGCCGGAAAAGGCTGCAGCACTGTACGATTATTTTGTACTGAAAATGAAACAGACAGAACTAAAGGTAGAAACCGGTTGCTTTGGCGCTCATATGCTGGTAGAAATATATAATGACGGCCCTGTTACGGTCATGCTGGACAGCAAAGAAAAACTTCCCTGATAAGCAATCAATATTAATTGCAACCATTTGCAATTACATCCATTAGTGCTATAATCTGCACAAATGAGTTGCACTAAGATTCTGCTGGAAAAAGGTTACCGGGTTACACCCCAACGTATTATGGTAGTGGATGCGCTGCACAGCGTTGAAACCCATATAAGCGCCGAGGAAATATTTAACAAACTCAAGGAAAAATATCCCTACGCTAATATATCCACTGTTTACCGAACTCTTGAATTGTTAAAAGAGTTAGGATTGGCCGCACAGATAGATATCGGCGATGGCATTGCCCGTTATCATGCCAAAGAACACAGCAAACACCATCATCTGGTATGCAACAAGTGCGGAACGATCATCGACCTTCCTGAGACGGAGCTGGTACCTCTGGAAAAAGCTCTGCTGAGAAACTGCAGATTTAAAGCCGATCTGAGCCATCTGGCAATATTTGGTATCTGCTCTAATTGCCAGTAATAAATCTATTTAGTCAAAAACGGAAGTTTCTTATGCACATACCTGATGGTTTCATCGATGTCCCTGTAGCGGTAACAACATTTGTAGTTACTGTGGGAGCGATAGCTTGTGCCGTAAAGACCACCAATCATAACCTGGGTGAGAAACAAGTGCCTATGATGGGTGTCCTGGCAGCTTTTATTTTCGCAGCCCAGATGCTTAATTTTCCTGTGGTAGGTGGTACATCCGGTCATTTCCTGGGGGCTGCGCTTGCAGCCATATTGTTAGGGCCATGGACCGCAGTATTGATAATGAGTAGTGTTCTTGTAGTACAGTGCCTTGTCTTTCAGGATGGTGGCCTGCTGGCACTGGGTGCAAATATATTAAACATGGGCATCATCTCGGTTTTTGTCAGCTATTATATTTATAAAGGAATATATACATTATTAAAAGGTAATAAAGCAGCAAGGTTGATAGGCGCAGGTATTGGGGCATGGTTTTCTGTCGTAGCTTCAGCAACGGCTTGCGCAATAGAAATTGCCATTTCGGGCACATCTCCGTGGGAGATTGCTATTCCCGCTATGACGGGTATCCATATTTTTGTAGGAATTGGAGAAAGTTTGATAACGGTAGCTGTTCTTAGCCTCGTATTGGTTACACGTCCTGATTTACTTGAATTGCAGGTTGCCTGAAGGAAGAGGTATTAAGTCTATGAAATTGAAGTGGTGGCACGGCGCTTTGGCAATAATTTTATTTTTATGTATTCTTGCGCCGCTGGCCTCCTCGTTGCCAGATGGTCTGGAACGAGTTGCTGAAGACCATGGTTTTGACAGTAAAATACATGACCCGACGTTCCGAATCTTTCCTGATTATTCAATTACAGGTATAGATAATGAAGTACTGGCTACTATTTTGGCTGGTTTGATAGGAACGATCTTGCTTTTTGGTATTGGATTCGGATTAGCGAAATTATTGAAAAACAAACATGAAACATGACTTTATTGACAAATATAGTAACCTGGACAGCTTTATCCACCGACTTGACCCGCGAACCAAATTCCTCACCAGTCTGGCTTTGACTATAGCCGTGGTTTTGACACCGGCGGGAAACTGGAAAGTATTTTTGTGTTATTTTCTAATATTAGCTGTATTGATATTGTTTTCCAGGTTGCCTCTCCTATATGTTATGAAGAGATCACTGGTTATCATACCGTTTGTACTTATGGTTGCTATTTTCATACCCTTTTTCAAGCAGGGACAGATTGCCGTCAGCTATAATTCGGGCCTATTTCAGCTATCTATTACCTATGACGGAATTTTGATCCTCACCGGCATATTGATTAAGTCGTGGCTCTGTATATTAAGTCTTGTTTTATTGACCTCATGCACTAAACTGGCGGACATGCTTGAGGGATTAAAACAGCTTGGCGTGCCACATGTCTTCATACTTATACTTTCCTTTATGTATCGCTATATTTTTGTTCTGGCTGACCAGGCAATGCGTATGCAGCAGGCAAGGGATAGCCGTAATTTTGGAGGGAATTACTGGCACAAGTTCAAGATTATAGGAAATATGATCGGGACTCTTTTTATTCGCAGCTATGAGCGTGGTGAGCGTGTTTATGTTGCCATGCTTGCTCGTGGCTACAATGGTGAGGTATCGGCCATACGGAAACTTCATTATGCTCCAGCCGATGCTTATTTCAGCCTGCTATTGTTTATTTTACTATTATGTCCACCGCTTCTCTGGTGGTGATCTAAATGCCTCTTAAAAAAGCAATTGAAATTCGAGACCTCTCATTTACCTACCCGGATGGCCAGCGAGGACTGCAAGACATCAATCTGAGTGTAGAAACTGGTGAAGTTGTAGCGATCATTGGCCCTAATGGAGCTGGCAAATCGACGCTGCTTCTACACTTTAATGGTATCCTCCGTGGACACTCGGAAGTTATCATTTGCGGTTTGCGTATGGAAGATAAAAATATAAAGGAAATTAGAAAAAAGGTCGGCATGGTATTCCAGGATCCCGAGGACCAACTCTTTTCGCTGAATGTCTATGAGGATGTTGCATTTGGGCCGACTAATATGGGATTTAGTGAGTTAGAAATAAGACAGCGGGTAGCGAAGTCTTTGCAGAAAGTAGGCATGTCGGGTTATGAGAAGAGGTCGTCGCACCATCTTAGTATTGGTGAAAAAAAACGTATTGCGATAGCTACTGTATTATCGCTGGATCCCGAGATACTCGTTTTGGATGAGCCTACGGGCAGCCTGGATCCCAGGGGTAAATGGTCTTTGACCGAACTTCTCATGGGCTTGGCTACCACTAGGGTTATCGCTTCTCACGACCTTGAATTGGTAAAACAATTGAGTACAAGAACGATTTTATTGGATGGGGGTAGGATTGTTGCAGACGGCAAGACCGAGGATGTCCTTGGTGATGGTGATTTGCTGAGCACCCACGGCCTTTTTATGAAACAGAGGACTACCTAGACGTTCATCTCTAAATTGATATCCAGTGCCTTTGCTGAATGGGTAAGGCCACCTATTGAAATCCAGTCAACGCCAGTTTCGGCTATCGCTCTTATCGTATCCAGGTTAACTCCACCGGAAGCCTCTACAATAGCACGATGGTCAATCATCTTAACGGCATGCCGCATGTTGTCCAGTGACATGTTGTCCAGCATTATAATATCGGCTCCTGCGTTAGCAGCTTGGAAGGCATCCTCGGGGCTGGTGGTTTCTATCTCAATCCTGATATCTTTGGGAGCACCCCCGCGGGCTTTCTCCAATATTTCCTGAATCCCAAGGCCCTGCTTACGCATAACTGCAATATGGTTATCCTTAATTAGGACCATGTCGCCAAGGTTCATACGGTGGTTATAACCTCCCCCGGCGCGGACGGCGTATTTTTCAAGTATCCTTAGCCCGGGGATCGTTTTTCTGGTATCCAGGATCTGTACAGGCAATCCTTTAACTGCCTCAACGTAAAATGAGGTCGCAGTGGCAATACCGCTAAGGTGTTGCAGAAAGTTAAGTGAAGTTCTTTCCGCTTTTAAGATGCTCTGCACCGGGCCTTCAACTTTTACCAGCACATCGTGAGGTTGTATTTTGGTACCATCTTCAGCAAGTGATATAAATTCCAGGAAAGGGTCTACGGCGAGGAAGACCAGCTTTGCTATTTCAATACCGGCCAGTACTCCAGTTGCTTTGGAAATGATACTGGCCTGCGCTTTTATATGGGAGGATATCAATATGTCTGAAGTGATATCACCACGACCTGAATCCTCGTCAAGGGCTCTTTCAACGATCTCCTCAATCTGGGGCAGGTAATCGTCCAGTTTCATGCAATCACCTAGGAGCTTTTACTGGAGATGTACGTACAATAACCATAACTGACAGGTCCGGTTTTAGTGACCTCGCAAGGAAATTCTGCGCATTCGAAGCATAAAGCGATGCCTTTCTTAAAGGCGCAGGTTGATATTTTACAGAACTTATTCTCTTTCGGAGTACACCCTTTATCTCCGTTCGGGCAGTTCCCCATGACCATCCTGGGACATTTCTCGCAGGCAATTCCACAGACTCCGATTTTCATATTAATCTTCCTGATACCAGCTGCATTTTATTATTTATTAGAGATCGCTACAATCCAGCGGTGTCTTTTATTATATTGCATAATAATGAATAAATGTATATAAGTGATGAGTATTGAAATTCGCGCTGGCTTTTAAAGCGCTTACAAGAAGAATTTACCGGGTAATTATCATATCTAGGGATTCAGAATATAAATCGCGAAGTTTAATACTGTTGCGTAGCTAACCCAGAGGATATATGGTAGTAGCAGCCATGCAGCTGCCATCGAAGTGCGGAAGAAATTGATAATAGTTAAAAGTATGGCTGTCCACAGCGGAACTACAACAATTAAACCGCTGATTGGCGATTTAAGGCCGAAAAAGGCAAAGGACCATAACGCATTGAGGATTAGTTGCACGAGGAAAATGACCAACCCTTCCCTTGCATAGTGATTTTCAATGCCTTTACGCCAGACTAGAAATGTAGATATACCCATCAGTGTGTAGAGGAGAAACCAGACCGGAGCGAAAAGCCAACTTGGCGGCGTAAAGAATGGCTTTTGAAGCAGGACATACCAGCTAGCTATAGATGGGCGGGTGAAAATCTGTCCTATAAATCCGGCACACAGGCAGGCCGATATACTGATTAGTAACTTAATCCCATCATGGAGTTTAATACTTTTCATTAATGACCTTTCCCTTCAAATTAAAACCTATTCCTTACCTGACCAAGTGTGACTCTTGATCATGTATTTGTTGATGCTTATATGTGTTGGGTTTAGTGTATAAATCTTTAATCTTCGCTCAGAGCCATATACGTTATAGTGCGATGAACTCCGTGAACAGCCTGGATCTGATTGACCACGATTTTTGCGATGGCATCGGTATCCGCACCTTGTATAACCAGGATGACATCATGAGGCCCGGTAACAATGTCCGCTGAAACAATACCAGGTTTACCGCGTAATGCTTTCGCCACTGTCTCTGCCTTGCCGGTTTCTGTCTGAATTAATACATATGCCTTTTTATTTGACATCCTTCACCTCCATTTTGTTCCCACAACAATCAAATAGCGCTCCCTGCATTATCTATATGCCTATATCAAGGGCCTTTAAATATCACTTATTAAAGAGCTAATAAGGAGCTGAAGTACGCTTCTTTAAATATGTCTATATTCTAAGATAGCTATTTATATTATTCAAGACAACCGGTGAGATTTTTGTAGCTTCTGTAATGCTATGCTACAATCGGTTCAAGGCTGTGCTGTTACCGACCAGCCTTAGGTGTGTTAAATATGCATTTGTTTAATCTAATTCCGCTAATTAGCGGCAAGAAGGCGCTTTGATCAGATCAGACAATGGATTACAGAAGAGGATGAACTCTATTTCTTTTCTGAAGTCGACATATTGGACAGTGGATCAATGGTTGATCCTTCAACCTGTACCGAAAGGCTCAAAGTTTTTTCGATCCTCTCAGCATTTCATAACCCGGAGTCTGGAAAATGCAAACCTCCACTGATTGTAACCAGCGCTCTTTCGCTGGCAAATAGATCAGTTAGCAGAGAGCAGTTTCAATTACGTTGCTTTGAAATAAAAACCGGGACGGAAATGTCACCTTTAAAGCTGGCTGAAAAACTTCAATCCCTGGGTTATGAATTCAATAATGTTGTGGAAATACCGGGTACGTTCGGGAGGAGGGGAGGTATCATGGATATTTTCCCAAATCAAAATGACTACCCTGTCAGGATTGAATTTTCCGGAAATGAAATAGACTGTATCAGGCAGTTTGATCCTAAAACACAGCGCTCAGTTAAGCTAAATGAATCTGTCTTGATAACACCGGTAAGTGAAATTAATGCCTCGGGTAGTGCGAATATACTGGACTATTTGCCGGAAAGGACGCTGCTAATAATTGAAGATGAAAGGCAGATTGAAGCGGAAATAGAGAAGATTGAGCAGGGAACGAAAGAATTGGAGAATTCGGATATCGCTGGAGTTGATAATGATATTAGGCTTAATTCATATTTCAATTGGCAGGAGATAATGGACAAACTGAACGCACGTAAGCAAATACTTGAATTTAGTGAGTGGAATACAGACATTAATAGAAATACGTCAGACTACTCACTGAACGTTAGTCCGGCTCCCAGTTTTGCTGCCAGGCTTCAAGTTTTCCTGGACGGTGTGCCTGATTTGAGAACCAAGAACAGTCGGATTGTCATTGTTAGCCAGCAGTCTGACCGTATCAGGGAACTTATGCAGGAACGGGATATCTTTGTCCAGTCAATAAGTATGCTGGAGGCCATTCCAAAAGAGGGAGCTTTTATCTTGATTCATGGCTCTATCGATGGTGGTTGGCAAATCGGGAATGAACTGTTATTGCTCACCGATCTTGAGTTATTCGGGATTATAAAGCAACGGCGTTCCAGCAGGGCTAGACCTGTGCGGCATCACCTGTATCTTGAAGATATAAGTATAGAAGATTACGTTGTACATATTGAACACGGGATCGCCAGATTCGCCGGTGTGAAAAAGATGGTTAACAATAATGTACAGAAAGACTATCTGGTTCTTGAATATGCCGGTAATGATATGCTTTACGTGCCTGTTGAACAGGTTGACCGTGTAAGCCTTTATATCGGTGGTGGGGAACGGATTCCATCTTTGAGTCGACTGGGAACCCAGGAATGGAACCGCGCACAACAAAAAGTTAAAGAATCTGTCGCAAACATTGCCAAAGAATTAGTCGATCTCTATGCCGCTCGTGGAGCGATACATGGAATGGCATTTTCGCCTGATACCCTCTGGCA
The DNA here is from genome assembly GCA_026389695.1 of Chloroflexota bacterium. Classification (GTDB taxonomy): domain Bacteria; phylum Chloroflexota; class Dehalococcoidia; order GIF9; family UBA5629; genus JAQUQM01. Next base: position 21,692 of record JAPLHI010000084.1, on the reverse strand, counting down.
GCAGGAATTGGAGGCATCTTTCCCCTATGTAGAGACGCGGGACCAACTGGAAGCAGTGCAAGCTGTAAAAGAAGACATGGAATCCCGCAAGCCTATGGACAGGCTCGTGTGTGGGGATGTGGGGTATGGAAAGACTGAGGTTGCACTGAGAGCAGCTTTTAAAGCGGTCATGGACGGCAAACAGGTAGCCATACTGGTACCGACAACGATTCTTGCACAACAACATATGAACACATTCAGTGAACGTTTGAGAGCTTTCCCCATCCAGGTTGCCATGTTGAGCCGGTTCTGCTCTCAGAAAGAACAAACGGCAGTGGTGGGAAAACTTACCCGCGGAGCAATAGATATATGTATAGGTACGCACAGGTTACTGCAAAAAGACATTATGTTCAAAGATCTCGGCTTGGTGATAATAGACGAGGAACAACGTTTCGGCGTTGCGCACAAAGAGCATTTTAAAAAAATGAGACAAACGGTAGATGTACTTACACTGAGCGCTACGCCAATTCCCCGAACGTTGCATATGTCGTTGTCCGGTATCAGGGATATGAGCACAATTGAAACTCCACCTGAAGACAGGTCCCCGGTGGCTACCTACGTGGGAGAGTTGGAAGGGAGACTTATCAGGGAAGCCATATTAAGGGAGATGGAGAGAGATGGGCAGGTTTTCGTCGTACATAATCGCGTTCAAAGTATTAACTACATGGCCGAAAAAATTGCTGGACTGGTTCCGGAGGCCAGAATATCCATAGCACATGGGCAACTGGATGAAGAGAAGCTGGAATCCGTGATGGCGGATTTTATAGCAGGAAAAAATGATGTTCTGGTCACAACTACAATTATTGAGTCAGGGTTGGACATGCCTAATGTTAATACTCTCATCGTGGATAACGCTGATAAACTTGGATTAACGCAGCTTTATCAGTTGCGTGGCAGGGTTGGCAGGGGGGCTAATACAGCGCATGCATATTTTCTCTTCGATAATGGCAGAAACCTGAGTGAACGGGGGAGGGAGAGGCTCAAGACAATAGAACAGGCAACAGAATTGGGAGCCGGTTTTGCCATTGCCATGAAGGATCTAGAGATAAGGGGGGCGGGGAATTTACTCGGTGTAGAGCAAAGCGGTCACATAGCAGCAGTAGGATTCAGCTATTACTGTCGGCTTTTAGCGGAAGCTGTCGAAGAAATCCGGGCAAAACGTGAAGGGCGCGATATAAAGAAAAAGGATGAATTACCTCCGGTTTCTATAGATTTACAATTGCCGGCTTTTATACCTGAATTCTACATCGAGAATATGAGGACAAGGTTCAATATTTATCAGAGGCTGGCAAATATTAGCGATAGTAAATTAATCCAGGATATTGAATCCGAGATGACGGACAGGTTCGGGCCTGTTCCTGAAGAGGTGGCAAACCTTCTTTATATCGTTAATCTAAAGAAACTAGCTGCAAAAGCAGGGGTAGAATCGATTTTCAAACTCGAAGATTACGTTATGCTTTGCCTGAATGAATTGGGTGAAAAACGCGTTAAGTTAAACTTTCACTCTATGCCTGACAGCATAAAGGTCGGCAACCGGCAAATAAAGATAGATATTATAAAAGCAGGTGACCGCTGGCCAGAGTTGCTGAGGGAGTTATTGGATACTCTGGCAAAATAGGCTAATGTAAAAACCGTGAGGCGTGATCAGACTTCAGTCGTCTATACCAGCTTCTTGAAGATAATCAATTAAGTCCTGTACTGTAATAATTTTATCGGCGTCATCATCCGAGATCTCCAGCTTATTGTCTGATTTACTGAATTTATCTTCGATCGTGGTGAAAAACTCGGCAATATCATCGGGATCCATATTAAGATCATCGATGAAAGAAGCAGTGGGCTCGATAGAAGGTTCCTCTACACCCAGTTCATCCGTTAGAATTTTTCTTATTTTTTCAAATAGCTCTGCCAAAGTAGTCCCTCGTTTAAATTATACGATGAACTGTTTATATCCATCAATTCATTTTTCGCGCTGTCGCTGTTGTTCCGCAAGCACAGATCCAAGAACGCCGTTAACAAATTTAGGTGATTTGGCAGAACCGAATTGCTTGGCTAATTCGACCGCTTCATTAATAGCAACTTTAGGCGGTACTTTATTATGAAGAAGGATTTCAAATAGTGCAAGACGAAGGATGTTGCGATCCATAGTTGCTATTTGCTCAATAGGAAAAGCCGGTGCAAAACGTCGTATCGTATCATCAACGACTTGTTGATTTTGTATCACACCGCAGACGAGCTCGTTGGCGAAGCTGGCTGTATCGCCGTTTATTTCTTTATCCTGCAATGTTCGAGCCAGTATGCCATCCGGGCTGTTAGCAGCAAATTCTGACTCAAAAAGAGTTTGCAGAGCAGCTATTCTGGCTTGATGTCGTAAGCCTATGGGCATTTATTGAATGATCAAAGAGGAAAATATCAGGTTAATTATTTAATCTGAGTTTATATCCCGCCTCTACGCCACTTAACAATCTCATTTGTAGTTTCGGCATTGCTTATGTTGAACGTGAGAGCGCCGGGGCTGATACTTTTAATGTATTTGGTGAGCGTGTTACCCGGTCCAACTTCAAAGAATGTGGTAATACCCCGGGCAAGCATCGTTTCAATAGATTGCTGCCACTTAATACCATGAGCGATCTGGCTGATTAATTCTTCTTTGATGGCCTCCAATGAGGTCATCGGTTGGGCCGTGACATTAGATACTATCTGAACACTTGGGGTTTCATACTTAAACTGCGAAACGGCATTTATCATGCCTTCAAGTGCAGGTTCCATCAGGGAAGAATAGAATCCACCGCTGACTTTTACAGGAACCATACGCTTGGCGCCTTTAACCTGGGCCAGTCTCTTAGCTTTTAATAACCTGGTCTCGTCTCCGCTAATCACTATATTGTCCGGGGCGTTAACGTTGGAAATCTCTACACCTGTAGTGACGCATATACCTTCAACGATATCTTTATCAACATCCAGAATAGTGAGCATACCTCCGGGTTTGCGCCGGCCAGCCTCATTCATCAATCTGCCCCTTTCGCGAACCAGGCGCACAGCGTCATCCAGTTTCATCACGCTGGCTGCCACCAGCGCGGCATATTCACCGGCCCCGTGTCCTGCTACAAGTGCCGGCGGTGGTAAGGTACGGTCAGTGGCCTCCTCTGCTGCACGCAGGCAAGCAATATCTACCATAAGGACGGCTGCCTGGGCATTCGGTGTTTGTGCCAGATCCTCTTCCGGCCCTTCAAAACACAAACGGGAAAGCGGAAAACCCAGCGTCCGGTCAACTTCCTCAAATACCTCCCTCGCTGAATTATAATGGACGAAAAGGTCAAGCCCCATTCCAATTTGTATGGATTCCTGGCCTGGAAATACATAGGCCACCTTAATATCTTCGACCATTTACTTCCCTCCTTAGATAAGCTGTATCAGGATACAACATTTAATCACTATTTAGTGTGCTTCTTTTTAGGGCTTTTAATCTCCATTACTTCTCTACCGTCATAAGTTCCGCACGTAGGGCACACTTGGTGAGATAACTTCAAGCTGTGACATCTGGAGCATTCAACCATTGCAGCGGGTTTCCTGGCAAGGTGACTGCGTCTCTTACCCTGCCTTGCCTTGGGGTATTTTCTCTTTGGAAGCGGTGCCATTTATATTTTACTCTCCTTTTCTAACTGTGCTAGCTTTTCCCAGCGGCTATCGATAGGCCTTGCATTATGTTGACAATCACCTTTACTGAACTCCTGGCCGCATATAGAGCATATGCCGGGACAATCCGGCCTGCAAAGGATTTTAGTAGGTGTTGCCATTATTATATACTGTCTTAATGCCTCACTTAAGTCAAGAATATGATTTTCGTCTATGGTGAGATCCCCTGATTCCGGTTTCACATATACTCCCGAACCAATGTCAAGAGTAGGGAAATATTCGTCTTCCATGTTGATGCCAATCTTCTGACGGGCATTTCCGAGGCATCTGGTGCAAGTTCCACGGATTTCGGCGGATAATTTGCCGGTGATAAGGATACCACGGCTGGTTCGTGTTAGTGAAATATCCCCGGTCACCTGATTATCTTCATTTCCTCCTGCGAGTTCGTCAATTCTATAATGTCGACTTGCACCAACCGGCTCTTTCAGCAATTGTGCAACGTTAATTTGCATTGCAGTAAATGTACTATAACTTCGGCTCATTATAGGTTGAGCTATTTTTAATGTCAAGATTAATGAACGTATCTTTAAACTCAATGTCGCCGTAACCGGAAGCATTTCTTACATATAAGAAAATCGTTTATTAAACAATTGTTATGGCGTATTTGTGTGTATCCTATATTTATCTTGACTGCCGGCTATTAAACGATTTAAACTGTTCTGGCGGGTTGCAGATGCCGGTTATCATTATTACTGGCATGGTGGGACAATGAGCTCACTACTTCAGATAGAATTCATGGATCAAAAATTACGGGTGTTATTCATTCCAATGGCACTATAATGAAAATAAAGGAGACGTTTAAGCAAATCATGAAAGTTGTTTTTCTGGAAGATGTATCTGCCAAGGAAAAGAGGGGTGATATAAAGGAAGTATCTGACGGGTATGCAAGGAATTATCTACTTCCCAAGGGTCTTGCCATGCCTGCTACACCTTCGGCTATTAAATCGGCAAAAAAAATTACGGAAGAAAGAGAGAGGAAGCGGGCGCGCCAGCATGAAGAGTACCTTGAACTCGCCAGGCAGATGGATGGTAAAGAGCTGCGTTTTAAAGCCAAAGCGAGTGCTAAAGGAACCTTACATGGTTCCGTGACGACTGCTGATATAGCCGATCGCCTGACTAAACTGATTAATGCCGATATTGATAAAAAGAAGGTTGCCCTGAAAAATCCTCTGCATACAATAGGTACCCATGAGGTTGAAATAGTGCTCGTTAAAGGCGCGGTTGCTAAAATTATGGTGATAATAGAAGAGGAAACTGCTGAGTAACTATGAAAGAAGCTCTGCCTCCATACGATCTGGATGCCGAAGAAGCCGTTCTCGGTTCTCTACTGATTGATAGTGAATCAATCAATGAAATTGATACGATTCTAAGGACTGAGGATTTCTTCACAGAGCAGAACCAGCTTGTCTATAATTCCTGTCATAACCTCTTTCTTCGCGACGAGGCAATTAATCAGATTACGGTAGCACAGGAACTGGCAAGATTGGGCAAGCTGGACGATGCTGGAGGGGCTGCTTATTTTAGTCACCTGATATCCATTGTACCCACCTCACTTCATGTGAAGCATTATGCTCAAATTGTAACCAGGCTGGCCACCATGCGCCGCCTTATAAGCGCGGCAGGCCAGATTGAGGCCATTGGCTATAAAGCAGAACCTGATGTCGACCTTTCCTTAAGCAGGGCGGAAGACATCATATTCAAGCTGAGGACCCGTCAGGGAAAAGGGGACTTTATATCTATACATGATGCTCTGAATATCTATTTTGAGGAAGCCGGTAAGCCGGCAGATGAAAAAGAGCTGGCAAGTATCAAGACAGGTTTTACTGCTGTTGATAATGCTTTGGGCGGTCTGCAACGCTCGGAATTGATCATACTCGCCTCCAGAACCAGTATCGGTAAAACAAGCATGGCTTTGAATATAGCTCGTAACGCTGCTGTAGGGCAGAAAGCGTGTGTGGCTATTTTCAGTCTTGAGATGTCAAGGAGAGAGGTAATTCAAAGAATTCTTTCCAGCGAAGCGAACATAAATTCTGAACACTTCAAGAAGGAACGTTTTTCGGAACTTGAAGAGAGGCTGCTGCACAGAGATATAATTCCGCGGTTGGCTGATACAGCTATTTTTATTGATGATACTCCCAATATGAGAATAAGTGAGATACGCAGCAAGGCCAAGCGTCTCCACTTAAAACAAAAGATAGATCTGCTGGTATTAGACTACATACAACTATTAAGAGGGGATACCAGGAGCGATAATAGAGTGCAGGAACTTACCGAAATCACTCAATCGCTTAAAGCGCTATCGCGGGAAATTGATGCGCCGGTGCTGGCGCTATCGCAATTAAGTCGCAATATTGAACACAGGCAGGAGAGCAAAAAACACAGGCAGCAGGTAAAGCCGCAGCTTTCTGATCTCAGGGATAGCGGCAGTATAGAGCAGGATGCCGACGTGGTAATGTTCATTCACCGTCCCGAAAAAATATACACTGAAGATGATTGGCTCAGGGAGTTCGGAGAAGAATCACCTTATCCCAGGGGAATTGCGGAGGTTATCATTGCCAAGAACCGCAATGGGCCGACAGGTGAAGTACCGCTGAGGTTTATTCAGGAAACAACGAAATTTGAGAATAATATCGTAGAGGTCAGTAGCGGTTATTAATATAATCTGTTTTGTGGAATACAATAATGTCCAGAAAAATATTTAACGGATTTCCGCCGCGGGCTGATGTGACGCCTTTGCCCAATATTTTTTTCACAGAAGCACTGCCGCCAATAGAAAATATTAATGAAGTAAAGGTGGTAATGCAGGTATTTTTCCTTTTGAGCAGGCGGAGAGGTTATCCAAAATTCGTTACTTTCAGGGAATTGAATAACGATCCGGTGATAGTTAAAGGCCTGCAAAGTCAGCCGGCGGCTGTGGATGAATTATTGAAACAATCTCTGGATTCGGCCGTACAACACGGGATACTGCTGCATATCCCGATAAGCAGTAACAATGTTCCTGACGAAGCCTATTTCATCAATAATCAGAGCGAGAAAGAAACTATCGCCAGGGTACTCAACGGCACATTGAAAATACCGGAGGTCATAATCAGAGAGATTGAGGCAACCGTTTCTGCAGAGCCCCTGGATATTTATAATTTATATGAACAGAACATCGGCATGCTGACGCCTATCCTGGCTGAAGAATTGCAGGAAGCAGAACAGAGATACCCGGCCGATTGGATACAGGATGCATTTAAGGAAGCTATCCGGGCTAATGTAAGGAACTGGAGATATATTAACGGTATTTTAAAACGATGGGATAGAGAAGGTAAAAAAGATGGAAAGTATGTCGGAGATTCTAAAAAAGAAGGGGATCCCGATAAATACATCAGAGGAAAATATGGCCACATGGTCCACAGATGAATTGGAGGCCCCAACAGACTCTGATGAGCATCGTGATTTGTGTCCTGTGTGCCAGGGTGCGAAATTCATTCATCCGCTGAATCCTTCCGGTGAGCCTGATTACAGCCGGCTTATCCCCTGCAGGTGTACTAAAGCAGAAATAAAAAAGAAAAAAGCCGAGAGGCTTCAATCCATTAGCAATCTCGGTCATCTTACCCGGTTAACTTTTGAAAACCTCCTGCCCACAGGCCGGGAAAAAGATCCTGCGTCACAGCAGGTCTTTCAGAAGATATATGACGCGGTCAAGGCATACGCGGAAAATCCCGAACGCTGGCTAATATTAGTCGGGCCGGTTGGCAGCGGTAAAACTCACCTCGCCAGCGCTGTAGCGAACTACAGAATTAGCAGGGGTTACCCTGTTTTCTATATCACGGTTGCAGACCTGCTTGACCACCTCCGTTCCGCTTTCAGTCCCAACAGCGAAGTTCAATACGATGAATTATTCGAGCAGGTTAAAGAAAGCCCTCTGCTTATACTGGATAATTTGAATACGTCGACTACGACTGCCTGGGCAAAAGGAAAGCTGGACCAGCTACTGGAATTCCGTTTCAATAGCAAATTACCGACCTTGATTACAACGAGTACGTCTATCGAAGAGTTCAGCAATGATTATGCCGGGCATATAAATGATACCGATGTCAGTAAGGTGCTGGTATTAAAAAAGGAAGCCTCCGGCCTGCAGAACCTGGACAGCCTGGACCTCGAATTATTGAAAAATATGAAATTTAAAAGTTTCAACTACAAGAGGCTGGGTCTGCCGGAAAATGTACGTCAGAATCTGGAAGAGGCCTATAGAAATGCCCTGGACTTTGCGCAATCCCCCCAGGGCTGGCTAATTTTTCAAGGATTGAACGGTTGTGGCAAGACGCACCTTGCCGCCGCCATCGCCAACCACCTCAGGGAAGCAGGAAAAGACGTGCTGTTCATAGTAGTTCCCGACCTTCTCGATCATTTAAGATCGACTTTCGGCCCGGACAGCAGGGTCTCATATGACGCGCTATTCGAAAAAATAAAAAAAATACCTGTGCTAATATTGGATGATTTCGGGCAGCATTCAGCCACACCATGGGCGCAGGAAAAACTTTACCAATTAATTAATTACCGCTATAACGCTAAGCTGCCAACCGTCATAACCACGTGTTTGGATTTGGACGATATTGAGTCAAGAGTAAGTTCCCGCATGGTTGATCCGACAATCAGTCTTGTATTCAATATCATAGCGCCTGACTACCGGGGCGATCTTAAGAGTGCCAGGAATGCCAGGTCAAGGCAGAAGTCCAAAGGCTGATAAGGAATAAGGGCTCATTTTTGAAGCTGAATGTTTTTCCTGATAAAATGTTTTCAACGCAGACGTGAATGAAAATCTGATCAATTTACCTGTACTGGTTCTGAATGAGAACTATTTACCTCTGAATATCTGCAAAGTACGCAGAGCGGTAGTTCTGGTGCTTATTGGGAAAGCCGAGGTAATTGAAAATGGCCGCGGCTATTTTCACTCTACAAAAGGCATCTTCGATATCCCTTCTGTGATCAGGCTGATTTATCTGGTGAGAAAGCATTCACACCCGCGTAAAATGACCAAAATCGAGATATTTAACCGGGATAAATACGTATGCCAATACTGCGGCCGGGAGAACAAAGAACTTACCTTGGATCATGTCGTTCCGCGTAGAAAGCACGGTCAGCATACCTGGGAGAACGTAGTTGCTGCGTGCATTCCCTGCAACCGCAGGAAAGCCGGTAGAACTCCTGTGGAGGCGGGGATGCCTCTTCTGAGGAAGCCGTGCGCTCCCGGTAATATTGGATTTTATGTTCCATATCAATATATCCGTACCAGGGAAGAATGGCACAAATATCTTCCACACACCAGGTAACCTAAATAAAAATTAAGTTACTTTTTTTCCACCAGCACCACTTCACTGACGGGGATTTCAACAGTTACACCGGTTTCAAGCTGAGCCACCAGAGTTTCTTTGATCACATTCCTGCCCACTATTTTTGCCTTGCCCATTTTGGTTACGATCTCGCTTCCGATATCCGGTAATTTCCCTTTCATTGCATGATACTGCTCGTATTCATAACCAAGGCAGCAGAGCAACCGTCCGCATAATCCTGAAGTTTTCATCGGGTTCAGCGCTATATCCTGTTCCTTGGCCATTTTAATGGAAACGGGCATGAATTCATTCAAAAATGATACGCAGCAGAGCTGGCAACCGCATTTCCCCACACCGCCGACAAGCTTGGCTTCATCCCTGGCGCCAACCTGCCGCAGCTCTACATGCGTTCTTAATTCGTGGCTTAACTTGCGGACAAGTTCACGGAAATCCACCCTTTTCTCCGCATAGAAGAACACTAAGAGATGACTGCCGTCAAGATTATATTGGGCATAGATGGCCTTCATCGGTAAATTCAGGCTCTCGATCAGTTCCTTACTTTTACTCATGGCTTTACGGGCATGGTCTTTCTGTTGCTGAGCCTGGGAGATATCTTCATTGGTAGCTATTCGTAAAACGGGATTGGGTGGCTCTGCATTCTCAACGGGCGCAACTTCTTTTGGGCCGGCGACGACCCTGCCTAACTCGTGACCCCGGTTGGTTTCGACCACGACAAAGTCTTTAACATGAATATCGAGGCCCGCCGCGTCGAAATAATACAACTTCCCTGCCTGCATAAAACGGATTCCAACAATAGTAGCCATTATTGCTTTAAACCAACGGAGTGCGCCATGTACTCCGTTCTTTTCTCCTTTCTGGGCATATCTAACATCAGTACTTCAAATAATAAATGAAGGTTGGCATTGTATGTCAAATTTACCAGCGCTTTGTTTAAATTATCCATGAAATCTTTTATCTCTAATACGGTTAACATATTGGCCCATGTTTTTAAGGCGTCTATATGGTCGAGATTGGTAATCTCATTCTCGCAATTATACTTTATTAACATCACATCGCGACACCATAACAGCCACAGCTTGATAAGCTCCTCAGCGCCGGACCTGTCCGCGGTAACCTGCTGAGCATAAGATAACCTTGCGTCCCAGTTGCTTGTAATCATGGATATAAATTCAGATAAACGTAATTCTCTTTCATGTAAGTAGGTTTCGTTCTTAACAGCCGATAGTGCCCAGCCCATACAGCCCTTGGATAATCTGGCAAGCAGCTTGATCTTCTCCGGGCTCAAGTTGTTCATTGCGGAGAGCCTGGACTCGATTTCTGCCGTAGTAACAGATTTCAATTCCAGTCTCTGGCATCTCGATATAACGGTAGGCAGCAGGAGGCCTTCTTCAGCGGTCAATAAAATTATCATCACGTGAGGAGGAGGTTCCTCAAGAGTCTTGAGCAGGCAGTTTGATGCTTCTGCCGATAGCATATCCGCGTTATCAATAATGTATACCTTATATTTTCCTTCGTAGGGTGGTAAACTGGCACTCCGCTGTAAAAGCTCCCGTATGGCAGCTATACTTATTTCAGTCGCTTTTTTCCTGTCCTTGGGGTCCCTGCCTGCATATTTATCAATAATCATGATATCCGTATGTTTTCCCTGCTCGATCCTCTGGCAGGCGCGACATTCGTTGCAGGGCTGCGCGGAACCGGTACAGTTAAGAGCTTTTGCCATATCCAGTGCCAGTCTCATTTTACCGACATGGGGCGGACCTACGAGAAGATATGCGTGAGCCAGGGCATCGCGTTCAAAGGAATCTTTGAACAGTTGAATGATGCGATCCTGTCCTATCGTTTGCCACATTTCAAATTTACTTGAGGGAATTAATCTCGGCGGACAATTGAAATAAACCGGGCTTCTTGTTATGCATGAAAAGCTTTCGTTAACGGAGCGGTATAGTGGGTATTATACTATCCCGCGTAATAACTGTCATTTTATATAAAATGGTATAAAATATAACTATTGGATATCATATAAGCTGTTATTTGACAAGAAGACAGATTACTGCTATATTGTAAATTTGCTATATTGATATACCATTCTAAGCGATTACATATAATTATAAACCCCGCGCAAAAACTCCGTATATGTCATTTTTTATGTATTTGGCCAACTGATTTGTAGCCGTTCTTTTAATTATTTAAACAGGAGAGGATATGTCTGTGTCTACAGGTATTGAGGGGCAAAACCTTCCCATCGCTAAGCAAAAAATATATGGTAAGCTCCCGCAGGTATTGGATATACCTAACTTAATTCAAGTTCAGCTTGATTCTTTCAAATGGTTTATGGAAGAGGGGATCAAGGAACTGTTACAAGAAGTTTCCCCTATCAAGGATTTTACCGGCCAGAAAATGGAATTGAGCTTTACCAGTTATGAATTCCGTCCTCCGGTTCATCTGGTACCGGAATGCCGGCAGAGGGACATGAGTTATCAGTCTAACCTTTATGTACGCGCAAGGCTGCTGATCAAGGAAACAGGTGAGATCAAGGAACAGGAAGTCTTCTTGGGAGAAATACCTCTGATGACGGAGAACGGCACCTTTATCATCAGCGGCGCCGAGAGGGTGGTGGTTAACCAGCTTATCCGTTCACCCGGCGTGTATTTCAGTTCACCTATGGAAGAAAGCGGCCGGAAATTATGCCACGCCAAGCTGATACCTGAACACGGCGCTTGGCTTGAATTTGAAACTTCCAACCGTGATGTATTGTGGGCCAAGATTGACGGCAGGAGAAAAATTGCGGTAACCACCCTGTTAAGGGCGATAAGCGGCGAGGGTGATCCTGAAGACGCGGTAAGTTGTGAAAATGACGGCGAATTATTGGAGCTTTTCCAGGCTGACGATACCGATTCGGAGCACAGGTATATTTCATCAACTATCGATAAGGAACCGGAATCAATCCGCACCAAAAATGAATCCCTGATCGATATCTATAAAAAACTGAGACCCGGTGAGCCGCCCAACCTCGATAGCGCCAAAAGTCTGATCATAAATATGTTTTTCCATCCGCGCCGCTATGACCTGGGCAGGATAGGCAGGTTCAAGCTGAATAAGAGGCTCGGCTATGATTCGCAGAAGTATCACGTTACATCCCGCGCCCTTAAACCCCGCGATATGGTGGAAATAGTACGCAAGATCATTCAAATCAACAATGAGGTTCTCCAGCCGGACGACATAGACCATCTGGGCAACCGCAGGGTGAGGACGACCGGGCATTTGATCCAGAACCAGTTCCGTGTCGGTTTGCTCCGCCTGGAACGTACTATTAAGGAGAGAATGAGCCTGCAGACCGATGATCCAACTCCTACCAACCTTATTAATAACAGGCCGATCATTGCTTCCATGAGGGAATTCTTCGGCGGGTCGCAGCTCTCGCAATTCATGGACCAGACTAATCCGCTGGCTGAGCTCACTCATAAGCGCAGGCTTTCGGCAATGGGCCCTGGAGGATTATCGCGCGAACGGGCGGGATTCGATGTTCGCGACGTACACCACTCGCATTACGGAAAAATCTGCCCCATCGAGACCCCGGAAGGCCCGAACATCGGCCTGATAGGTTCATTGGCTACCTATGCCAGGATTGACGGCCTCGGTTTTATCGAGACACCCTATCGCAGGGTCTACCATGAATTAAAAAGTACATCGGATGAACTGTTAGGCAGGACGCTAAGACATGATGTGCACGATGGCAAAAAGAAGCTTATAGCTTCAGCCGGGAGTGTGGTTGATACCGCTCTGGTTAAAAAGCTGGCTTCCTTGCATGAGATGGATATCAAGATCGTGCCTTTCGTTTCCGATAATATCGAATACTTTACCGCCGACAGGGAAGGTAACTTTTGCATCGCGCAGGCGAATGCGCCCCTTAATTCAAGAAATGAATACATTGAAGAGAGGGTGGGCGCTATACGTGGTGGCAAATATGTAACCGAACCGCCGGAAAAAATAGATTTGATGGACGTCTCTCCCAAGCAGGTATTCAGTGTTACTACGGCGCTGATACCGTTCCTCGAGCATGACGATGCCAACAGGGCCTTAATGGGTTCCAATATGCAACGTCAGGGCGTTCCTTTGCTCAGGCCTGAAGCTCCTCTGATTGGAACGGGCATGGAGAGAGAGGTAGCCAAATACAGCGGCCAGGTAGTCTATGCCAAGGAAGAGGGAGAAGTGGTTGCTGTGGACAGCACTAAAATCGTTGTCAAGAGCGATGGAAAGAAACATGAATATCCGCTGACAAAATTCTTCAGAACCAACCAGGGAACCTGCATCAATCAACGTCCGATTGTGTCACGCGGCGACCTGGTGAAGAAGGATCAGCCCATAGCTGACGGAGCGGCGACAGAGAATGGAGAGCTGGCATTGGGCCAGAATGTAATGTGCGCCTTTATGACATGGCACGGGTACAACTTTGAAGATGCCATCGTCATCAGTGAGAGGCTGGTGAAATTGGATAAATTTACCTCCATCCATATTGAAAAATATGAAGTGGATGCCCGTGAGACCAAGCTTGGCAAAGAAGAAATTACCAAGGATATATCCAATGTTGGTGAGGAAAGCCTCAGGGATCTGGATGAGTACGGAGTGATTCGCGTCGGAGCGGAAGTGGGGCCGGGAGACATCCTGGTAGGTAAAATAACTCCCAAGGGCGAAACTGAATTGACTGCCGAGGAGAAATTGCTCCGCGCTATTTTCGGTGAGAAAGCCAGGGAAGTTAAAGATACTTCGCTAAGGGTGCCACATGGCGAGGGCGGCAAAGTCATAGATGTAAAGGAATTCTCGGCGGAAAATAATGCTGATCTGCCTGCTAACGTTATTAAGCTCGTCCGCGTGTGGATTGCCCAGCGCCGTAAGATTTCGGTGGGCGATAAAATGGCGGGAAGACACGGCAACAAAGGCGTGATATCGATTATCCTGCCTGAAGAAGATATGCCGTTTTTACCCAACGGTCGGCCCGTAGATATTGTTTTAAATCCCATCGGCGTTCCCTCCCGTATGAACATCGGCCAGATACTCGAGACTCATCTCGGACTCGCCGCCGATATCTTTGGTGAAAAAATCGTCAATCCCATTTTTGACGGCGCGGATAATGTTGCCATCGAGGATTCACTGGGCAGGGCCTGGATTGTTCATAAATGCCGTGAAGAAGGCGTGATCAACATGGACAGGCTCGATGAAAACGGGATTGCCAGCGTTAAGCAGTGGATAAGCGACCAGGTTTTTAATGCCGATAAAGTTTTAAGCGACAGTGATAAAGCCCGCGGTGAAGCCAGAAGGGCCTGTCTGATACTCTGGCTGGAGAAGGAAACAGGATTGTCGGCGGTTGACAGGAACATAACTGACGAAGACCTGGACGAAATGGTAGAGAAAGTATACCTGGAAAGAAAGATAGTGCCGCCTATTTTCGGCAAAATACAGCTTCGCGACGGAAGAGATGGCGAGCTTTTTGATCAGCCGGTTACAGTGGGTGTGATCTATATGATGAAGCTGATACACCTGGTGGACGATAAAGTCCATGCCCGCTCGACGGGGCCATACTCGCTGATCACCCAGCAACCCCTGGGAGGCAAGGCACAGTTTGGCGGACAGCGTTTTGGTGAAATGGAAGTATGGGCGCTGGAAGCTTATGGCGCCAGCCATACCTTGCAGGAACTACTCACAGTTAAGTCCGATGATGTCCAGGGCAGGGCTAAAGCCTACGAATCTCTAGTTAAGGGAGAAGATGTGTTGCAACCGGGCGTACCTGAATCATTCAAAGTGCTCTTTATGGAATTACGTAGCTTGGGACTTGCCGTTGAACTCCTCAATGAGGAAGACCAGAGCATTAACATCTTTGATGATAAAAAGAGAATGGGGAATATCCCCAAAGCGTTAAGGTAGGAGATAAAAGTGTTCGAAATTAATGAGTTTAATGCCATACGTATTTCACTGGCGTCACCTACGCAGATTGAGGAATGGTCTTATGGCGAGGTTACCGAACCTGAGACTATTAACTACAGGACGCTAAAACCGGAAAAGGACGGGCTCTTTTGCGAAAGGATCTTTGGCCCGGTTAAAAACTACGAGTGTTATTGCGGTAAATATAAGAAGATACGCTACAGGGGATTGACCTGCGAAAGGTGTGGGGTTACGGTAGAACATTCCAAGGTACGGCGCGAGCGTATGGGTCATATCGGCCTGGCTGCCCCGGTAGCTCATATCTGGTTTGCTAAAGGCGTCCCCAGCAGGCTGGCTCTACTGCTCGATATCTCGCCCCGCAACCTGGAACGCGTCCTTTATTTTGCCCAGTATGTGGTTATCTCCGTCAACGCCGAAGCATGCAAGGAGAGGCTGCACCAGTACTATGATGAGCAACGGCAAAAAACATTAGATGCCCTGGCTCAGGTGGAGACGGAAACGAAATCAGGCAAATCGGGCAGTGAAAAGCATCAGGAAAAGGTTAACGAAAAGAAGCAGCAACTCGAGGATAAACTAAATGGATTCGACAAGGAATTCCAGGTCGACTCATCTGAAGTCAATAAACTGCAGTTTCAGGTTTTAAGTGAGAGCGAATATCAGGGTTTCCGCGAAAAATACGGCGACGCCTTTGAAGTGGGCATGGGCGCGGAGGCCATCTTAAATATTCTTAAAGCCATGAATCTGGAAGAAGTGCGTCTCAAGCTGGTTAAGGATATCAGGTCCAGCGAAGGACAGAAACATAAGAAGTTAAGTAAAAGGCTGCGCATTGTAGAGGCTTTCTGGCGCAGCGGCAATAAACCCGAGTGGATGATTTTTACGGTTCTGCCAGTACTGCCTCCCGAGCTCCGTCCCATCGTCCAACTGGATGGCGGCCGTTTCGCTACCAGCGATCTGAATGACCTGTACAGGCGTGTGATTAACCGCAACAACCGCTTGAAGAAGCTGATGGAGCTTGGCGCACCTGAAATAATTGTGCGCAATGAAAAGAGGATGCTTCAGGAAGCCGTAGACGCTCTGATAGATAACGGCAGAAGGGGCAGGCTGCCCAGCGCGGCCAGCACCCATAAATTAAAATCGCTGTCTGACATGCTCAGAGGTAAACAGGGCAGGTTCAGGCAGAACTTGCTGGGTAAGCGCGTGGACTACAGCGGCCGTTCCGTAATCGTAGTCGGCCCTGACCTGAAGTTGCATCAATGCGGCTTGCCCAAACATATGGCCCTGGAGCTCTTTAAGCCCTTTGTGATGCGCAAGCTGATTGAACAGGGCTTTGCCCATAATATAAAAAGCGCCCGCAGGCAGGTGGAAAAAGCCAGGGCTGAGGTATGGGACATTCTCAGCGAGGTAGTCAAGGAGCGCCCGGTGTTATTAAACCGCGCGCCCACACTGCACAGGTTAAGCATCCAGGCTTTCGAGCCGGTGCTGATCGAAGGTAGCGCCATTCAGGTTCATCCCCTGGTATGTTCAGCCTTCAATGCCGATTTTGACGGCGATCAAATGGCGGTGCATGTTCCGCTGTCCAAGGCGGCTGTGCGTGAAGCGCGTGATCAAATGTTAAGTGTGCATAACATGCTGCTGCCCAGCTCGGGTGAACCGGTGATGACCCCCACCCTGGATATGGTGCTCGGCTGTTACTACCTGACCAATCTGAAGCCGGTAGCTGAAGGAGAGCATAAGAGATTCGGCAGTCCTCGGGAAGCCATTGCTGCCTATGAGATGTTCAGGTTCACGGGTGATCCTATATGTCCCGATCTGCATCAGGAAATCATAGTGCGCATCAAAGGCAGCAACGGTAAGGTGGACGCCCCTGCGGACACTGAAATGGCTGGTAAGACTGATGAGATCAGGATGGTTGGGCCTGAAAGTCAGACCATAAGGACCAGTGTCGGCCGCATCATGTTTAATGAAATTATACCCGAAGGGCTGCGGACGCGCGCGCCCTATAACGGCTTCTATAATCATGCGGCCAGCAAAGGCGATTTAAGGAAGCTGGTGTCAGAATGTTTCCGCTGGTGCGGCAGAGAAGATACCGTGCGCATGCTGGATGAAATGAAGCGGATGGGTTTTGAATACTCGACTAAATCGGGAACCAGTATTGCCGCCAGGGATATCGAGGTGCCCAAAATGAAGACCAAGTTGCTTGCCAAGGGTGATGAGGATATTGCCATTTTGCAGAATCAGTTTAACCGGGGCCTCATCACAGATGAAGAATATGAAACCCAGGCCATCGATGTCTGGACGAAGACCACCAACACTATTGAAGATGAGATCAAGAAATCGCTGGACCGCTACGGCGGTGTCTACATGATGGCTTATTCGGGCGCCAAAGGTAATATCTCGCAGATCAGGCAGATGGCAGGTATGCGCGGGCTGATGACCGACCCCTCCGGTCGCATCATACCGTTCCCCATTAAAGCCAGTTTCCGTGAAGGCCTTTCCGTGATGGAATACTTCATGTCCACGCACGGCGCGCGTAAAGGTCTGGCCGATACCGCGTTGAGGACATCTGATGCGGGATATCTCACCCGCCGCCTCATCGATGTTTCGCAGGAACTGATTATTCTGGACGAAGACTGCGGCTATGCCGGGGAGGGCATTGTTTTTACCGCCTCCGGCAGTGAAAAAGACAAGAGCCAGCTTCCTCTGCTGGAAGACCGCATTAAGGGACGCCTCGCAGCCACGGAAATTGTTAATCCTGAAACAGGAGAAATCATCGTTGACAAAAACGGGATGATTGACGAGGATAAAATCAAGCAGATACTGGAAGCCGGGGTAAAAGAAGTAAACGCCCGGTCGCCTCTTTGCTGCAATGCCAAACGGGGTATTTGCCAGGCGTGTTACGGA
Source organism: Chloroflexota bacterium (assembly GCA_026389695.1). GTDB lineage: Bacteria > Chloroflexota > Dehalococcoidia > GIF9 > UBA5629 > JAQUQM01. The sequence continues at coordinate 3,783 of JAPLHI010000084.1, read as the reverse complement.
CGCGATCTGTCTTCTGCCGAGCTGGTAAAAATCGGCACTGCCGTCGGCATTATTTCCGCGCAGAGCATCGGCGAGCCCGGTACGCAGCTTACGCTTCGCACGTTCCATACCGGCGGCGTCGTCGGTATCGATATCACCACGGGTCTACCCCGCGTCGAGGAATTGTTTGAAGCCAGGGTACCCAAGGGGAAAGCCGTGCTGACGGAGATAGACGGCATCGTTACCATTAATGAAGTCATAGAGGAAGGAATTCTTAAACGCAGGGAAATCATTGTAACACATGTTGAATCTTATCCCGTGGAGCATGAGGTGCCCGCAGGTTACAAGGTGCTGGTGCACAATAATACTGCGGTGGAAGCCGGTACCGTTCTTGCCGCGCCCGGCGCTGCGCTGGCCAAGTCGAGCGAGGGCGCTACCCCGCTCAGTGCCAGGATCGGCGGCCTTGCCAGTGTGGAAAAAGGCAGGGTTATCATAACCTACGAAGAAAAGGATGACCGCAAGTATGAGATCCCGGTAAACAGCCATGTGCTTATTAAGCAGGGTGACTATGTCAGGGCTGGTGATAAGCTGATTGAAGGTGTCAAAGACCCGCAGGATATTTTGCACATTAACGGGCGTAATGACGTGCAGAGGTATCTCATTAACGAGGTTCAGAAGGTTTACCGCTCCCAGGGCGTTTACATTAATGACAAGCATATCGAGACTATTGTCAGGCAGATGCTCAGGCGTGTCAGGGTGGAATTCTCCGGTGATACCGACCTGCTTATCGGTGATTTAATCGACAGGCTGGACTTTGAGAATATCAATGCCAAGATGGAAGCTGAGGGTGGAGACCAGGCGGTTGCCCGGCCCGTGCTGCTGGGTATTACGCGCGCTTCACTCAATACGGATAGCTGGCTGGCCGCTGCCTCGTTCCAGGAGACCACCAGGGTCCTTGCTGAAGCCGCCATCTGGGGCAAAACCGACAGGCTGCACGGCCTCAAAGAGAACGTGATCATCGGCAAGCTGATACCTTCGTCCATCAACCTGCCGCAAAAGCCGGGCGAGTTGACCTCAAACCTGCTGGAGGACGGACCGGTTATCTTCGCGGACATGCCCGATAAGCCTGTGCCCGATGAGAATACTCCTGCGGAAGATGATATCCAGCCGGATATTATCGGCGAGCAGGAATAGCCTCACATATTTTTTGCTTTTGATAAAGAAGTCTCCTCAGCGCTGAGGAGACTTCTTTATTTATCCGGCTGAATTTTTAGAGCTTGTATTTTGTATACGTGTGCTATAATTCTACTATCTTAGCAGTGGAAGCCGGTTTATGCAGGAAAATGAAACTCCGCGGATAATCTCGGGTAAGGTGAATCCTGATGACGTATCACTGGACATTAACCTCAGGCCCAGGAAACTGGCGGATTTTGTCGGGCAGAAGAAAGTAAAAGATAACCTCCATATCGGCATACAGGCTGCACACAAGCGCGGCGAAGCCATCGACCATATACTGCTTTACGGCCCCCCGGGGCTGGGGAAAACCACGCTGGCGTTTATCATCGCGGGTGAGATGGGCGTTAATATCAAGGTAAGCTCCGGCCCTGCTATAGAGCGTCCCGGTGACCTCGCCGCCATCCTGACCAACCTGCAGAAGGGAGATGTCCTCTTCATTGACGAAGTACACAGGCTGAGCAGGATAGTGGAAGAGATTTTATATCCGGCTATGGAAGACTTCGCGCTGGACCTCATATTGGGCAAAGGCCCCGGCGCGAGGAGCCTGCGCTTGAATCTGCCCAAATTTACCCTCATCGGCGCTACTACCCGCTATGCGGCCATGAGCTCACCTCTGCGGGGCAGGTTCGGATCGGTGCACCGACTGGATTTTTACGATGAAACCGACATCGGCCATATTTTAAAACGGTCAGCGCGTATCCTCAAGCTCAAGATCGATGATGGCAGCATTAACCTGGTAGCCTGCCGTGCGCGCGGTACACCCCGCGTAGCTAACAGGTTACTCAAACGCGTGCGGGACTATGCGCAGGTGATGGCCGATGGTAACGTGAATCAGGAGATCACGCTTGCCGCTTTGGACAAGCTTGAAGTTGATCAGATCGGGCTGGATGAGATAGACCGCAAAGTGCTCAAGACAATCATAGAAAAATTCGACGGCGGGCCGGTGGGGCTGGATACCATAGCTGCTGCCATCAGCGAAGAAGCGGATACTATTGAAAGCGTGTATGAGCCGTACTTATTGCAGTTAGGATTCCTGGAGAGGACGCCCCGGGGCCGCATGGCTACCCGCCTTGCTTATGAACACCTCGGTATTAAATACAAGAGGGGTAATACACCTCAGAGCAGCTTGTGGTGAGGATGATTGTAGTATACGATCAGGAAACTATTAATAGCAAATATTTATAGATTCATGTATCAAAACATCTCTAGCTTACCAAGGAGAAACTATCTCATTAAAGGGATACTATCTATCGTATCCATTCTTTTTATAGAATTGAGCTTCAATGAAGCTATAAAATCTAGACTTACAGGTTTGTAATTGACTAATTCCGGGCTAACATTGATAGTCTTTCTATCTCCATTAATAAAAGGATAATTCTTCATATCATTATTATGTTTATGTCCGTGGATTAACCAATTATTCCAGCTAATTGGCAATCTATCTGGATCATGTGTCAGAAGAAATGTATATCTCCCATGATGAATAACCTCGCATTCTTTCGAATCTCGAGTTTTAATATCATGTCTTCCTCTTATGAAATGTTTTCTACCTTTGAGCCTTTTCAGCCAATAATCGACAGGGTTAGCCCCTCTTCCAAACGATAAATCACCTAAAAAATAAATATCATCATTGCCGACAGTATTGTTCCAGTTCTCTACTGATACTCCATTCATTTCGTCGACGTTTGAGGAAGCAAATGGCCTTGCGCAGTAATGAATTATATTGGCATGATCCAGGTGTAGATCGCTGATAAGATAAGGTGGTCTTTGTTTATCGCTACATTTGAATCCTTCTATACCCTTGTCAATTCTAAAGAGCTTTAGAGTCCTGCTCCACTTTTTAACGTCTAACGCTTCTGCACGGGAAAACATCTCTTGCTGCAGAAAATCATATTCACAGATTATTTTTGATTGGTCATTCAGAAAAGTTATCCTTAAAGCGTTGAGGGGTAAGTAAAAATATCTCAAATGGTAATCTTCGGTGTCTGCAGTGTGAGACGAGAATTTCTCTGCCAATGACCTGTCGCTGCATACATACGACCATATCTTTTCGAATTCCCTGCTGTCAAGTTTATAAGCCAGGGTTGAATGAAATAGGAAGTCTTCTTCTTTATCAAACGGTTGTGTTTTTGGGACTATTCTAAGTAACCGTTGTGCAAGTTCTCGTCTGAATTTCTTGAATTCAGTAGAAGCAATTATATTAAAGTAAATAACCCTGCCCTGTTCGCCTTTGATCCAACGAAAACCATCTATGAGATAAGGTAAAAACGAATATTTCTTACAGACGGATACCAATGTTTCTTTCACCCGTTCAACCTGTCTGTAGTCGGCGGAAAAGCTTCCATATAACGTAATGTGCGGGACTCTATGTATTTTGTTTACAGGAGTTCCACAAAGGCGGTTAATCCTCGTAATAGAGTTAGTTAATTTTCTTTTCCCTGGACCTATACGTACTTCTATTAGCATTTCTCTTTAATGCAACGCATGATAGGTATATATCATATGTTCGACTATCTAAGTCCTCGAACTTTTATGTATAAACTGATAAAAAAAGATCGCCTTCCCCTT
>JAPLHI010000035.1 GCA_026389695.1 Chloroflexota bacterium | reverse complement strand
CTCTTGACTGAGACCTGATATAACCCGGGCTGTTTTCAATTGTGTGATGTACCTTGATATCGGGTTCTGCCTTTCTGACCACGGGAATGGCCTGAGATAATGGTCGTAGTTCATGGTGAATGGTCTCGCCCGGTATAAACCTGGGTGCTTCATTCGCGTATATATGCGGTGGCTTGATTATTGTATGGTGTACCTTAACATAAGGGGGTAGTTTGGTGGTGGTCTGCGCCGAACTTTTTTCGGCCGGTATACGGCTTAAAATAAACTCTTCCCTGGGTTTAATCTTGACCGCAGGGCGGTTTAGTTCAGGTAGCGGCAGTTGGCCTGGATGAATAGTCCTGGCTTCATAAGTGATGGTTCTGCCACGAATATTTTCAACCTTGTAAACGTATTCAGGGTAGTTGTGCAGCGGCTTCCTTGGTTCGGACGCATTGCTACCCCTTTTGCGACAAAGGAGGCTAATACCTACCGGTGTAGTAAATGGTTCTGGTGCCAGTATAAGAGCAATAGCTACAACGTCTAATGCAACATCTTTAGGAGTATAAGCTACAGTCACGTGAGATGTCTGTCCGTTAACCTTTCAATTATTATTGTATCAAGCCCTGGCCTGTAGCCAAGAAATCCTTTCGGCTACGATTTTAGATGCTTCCTTGGGATTTGGGGATTTTGCCAGGTCGTGCGAGAGCTTGTCATCCCCGAGAACATCACGGACCCAGCGCGTAAAATCATTCTTTTCATCTGTGACGTGATGATTATATGTGTGGTCGCTCATTTTCTCCAGAGCAATCTTTAATTCGTAGATATTGTTCAATATTTTGCCATCGTGGCAATAAAAACGTTTTTCATCCGGTACATGTCTTAAGACTCTCTGAGCATCCTCTTTAGTTCTTATAGTCATGTTTGTCTCCTTTCACCTCACATTTCCGCTGCTATTTCTATGATACAATCATATGTTCTTATAAAGCAACATTTTTCCACCATCATTTTTTTGGAAATTGTGAACAGGTTACGGTACCACATCCGTATACCGCGTGATGAACGCTGAGCTGTCAAATAGCTGTTGATGGCTGATGTGATGTTTTTGCAGCATTTTACGTATATAACCAATATGGTTTTTTACGGTATTAACATGAATGTGCATTAATTTGCAGATCTGCAAAGTCCTTTCAGGTGATCCGGCAAGCATCTGCACCGGGCAGCGGCCACCGCAGTACCAGTGCACACCGCAACGATAGCAGCCGAGCTTCTGTTTATACTCAATGAGGGACTGAAGCTTGTTTGCCGGTATATCAATACACCCATGCGAGCTAAAAGCATTGAAAGAAGCGGGAAGATCGGCGCAGGCATGCACCGTCCCGCCCAGAATATCGTAATTTTGTGCCAGTTCCACGGCGCAGGCTGTATGGCCGCGCTGCTTTTTTTCGAGGAAATACAGGACAAGCTCGTTGATGTGAGATATGGGAAGAATTTCACCGTCTGAAAGCCATGATACATACTGTCTCATTACCTGCTCAAGCTCAATTTCGTACTTGGCTGAATAGTTTTTAAAGTCGTTAAAAGGCTGCCTGGTATCAGCCCAATGCCAGAAGAAATGATCTGATAGCCCATGACGGTACATAGACAAAAACTGATTGTAACAATCAAGTAATGACTGCTCTTCCCGCAGTGTGCTCCACACCAAAATATCACCGCTGTAGACCTGCCGCAGTCGTTCAAGGCTATAGATGATCTTGCTGAGGTTGGTACCGGGCCTGACACGCTCGTGCTGCGCTGAACTACCATCAATAGAAATGGAATAAAGCCATATACTTTGGACAAGCTCCGGGTATTTCCCAATAGCATCTGCAATAAGTTCACCATTTGTGTAGACCATGTACCGGACTCGGCTGCCGGAGGGCGATTTTTTAAGAATGGCACAGACGCGATTCATCCGGTCAGGATCGAGGAACGGTTCTCCACCATAAAAACATAATGTAATATCCTGATCCGGATATTTCTCTGCTATGGCCACAACCAACGCCGCATCTCGCTCCGGGTCGCATTCCAAGTTTGCTAAAGCACCGGCATCAAATTTATCAAACGCGAGTGAACCGTTTATGCAACCTTGACACCGCGCATAGCAACGCGGAGTTACTGTCAGGTTGACAATGATATCGTCGTTTTCTTTATGCAAAGGGGTCTACATATAATTAGGAATTACTTTGTGGAAGCCTCTATTACGACTGCCCTCTCCTCGGTTACATTTTTCAGGTTTTTCTGGACTTTGAGGTAATCGGTCATGGCATCAGTGTCCTTGATGCCCAGGTCTTGCAGCTTGATATAATTTTTAATTATACCCTGGAAGGAATCGGCAAGTGTGCCCATCCAGCGTAGCTTATTTACAACCGATGCGATGCCTCTATCAACAAGACAATCGGTAGTAACAATTGTGTATTCACCATCCATGTTCAGCGGCTCATAGTTACCGTCCTTGTTAAGAACCTCGAGCCCGATAATACGATCATTTGTATTGCACGCACACGACATATCAACCGTCATTTTAAAACCGGCTATCTCAAAGCAGGGGGCAGGTACATTGAGCTTGAGATATGGGTCCATTGCCTTCTCAATAAATGTCTTCAGCAGGTTGCCTTTCAGTGTAATAGTTACCAGGCTTTGTTGTAGAGGTAACAGTGTGTTTATGTCATTTACCGTGACAGCTCCTTTATAGATATCTGAGCGTATATTGAAGCTATCGTACAGGGCCAAATGGACACCCGGATTTACCTTGCGTGCACTCCATAGGAAGGCATCTGCAATGATTGGACCCGGACCTTTATTTCGTCCGTGATATAAGTTTTCATCGGCTGTTGCGACGACTGTATTTACATCCGAGGATACCTGGTTAATATATGGTTGCAATACTTTAACCATCTCAGGGTTTTCGAAATAAATTTTTATGCTCGGGTTCTTATTAATTTGTTCCATGATTGTACCGAATTCAGGCCGGCATGGGCATAGATGAAACCAGCCGACAGTATCTTCAACTTCAAACTGCGGTGTCATATAGATGATCGGCTGGCCGCTATAGTTCTTGATAATCCCCTTTTCGTCAAAATCCAGTTTTATTTCGCCAAGCAGCCGGTTATATTCCCAGGCGTGTACTATCAATACCCTATCACCTGTGGGCCCTGTTAGTTCTACTGGATATGGCATATCGGGTTTCAACCCGAGCTGTTCAAACTGCTGCCCTCCCATGAACGTGTGAGAATGACCTCCGACGATGATATCGATTCCGCTTACTGATTTTGCCAGCGTGAGGTCGGGCTCATAGCCCAGGTGGGATACAATAATTATCTTATTGATGCCCTGTTCGTTGAGCTGGGAAATATATTCCCTTGCTGTCAATTCGGGATCCAGAAATATAATGTTTTTTCCCGGGTAGGAAAGAAAAGTTGTATCCGGGGTAATGAGCCCGATGATGCCGATTTTTTGGCCCTCGAATTCGGCTACAATATACGGTTTGACTTTGCCGTCCAGTAAAGGCTCGTTGGAAACATCCAAATTGGCTGCAAGGACTGGAAATTTTGCTCTTGTAATAAAATTTGCTGCCTGTTGGAGTCCATGGTTAAACTCGTGGTTTCCCAGGGTCATCGCATCAAAACGTATTGCGTTCATAGCATCACAGTCAGCAATCCCCTCAAATATAGGCGTCCAGAAGGTGCCATCCATGACGTCTCCGGCGTGCAGCAACAGAACATTTTTCTCTTTACTGCGCAGATCTTCAACTGCGGACATGAGCAATCCGTAGCCACCTACCGATGTTAGCGCAGTGATGCCGTTATATTTCAGCAGGAAATTGTATGCCAGTACATATGAATGAGTATCGTTTACATGGGCGACTGTGATGGTAAGCGGCCCTGTAATGATTTCCTTAAGTGGCTTTTCTGTAGACCCGGATGCTGAGCAGGAAATGCTGGTGACTAGTACAATTAATATTAAAATAAGTGTCGTGTATCGTAGTTTGGTAGCACGTAATAACTTCATGATACTTCTCCTGGAGTTCAGTTGGAACTATTATATACGTTTTACAACGTTTTTCTAAACGTTATTTTATCGTCACCGACGGAATAAAAATCGGGGATTGTGCTGATAATCTCATAACCCAGTGAATGGTAAAGATTTCTGGCTGGGGAGTAGTGGGGATTGGACGAGGTTTCTATGAGGATCATACGTCCGTCAGCTTCTCGGACGGTTTGCTCTGCCAGCTTCAAAAGCGTGCTGCCGATCCCCTTTCCCCTGTGTTCGGGTGCCGTAGCCATCCAGTAGTAATCCCAGGTGCCTTGAGTCATAGGTGTAGGCCCATAACAGAGATAGCCCAGAATATGACCTGCAGACTCTGCCACATAGATATAGTATCCCGAACCATGTATATCGGCCAGGTAGGCATCAATAACTTCCTCGGCGACGTTCACCTCTTCGGTTGTAAACGCCTCTGTAACTTTTAGTATTTCCATGATGCCCAACTTGTCAGAGGGTTTCATGGCTCTAATTTTTATTGGCATGTTTCACTCAAGCGCGAGGCTTACAATTTTTTCAATAAGCTGTGTGTACGTCAGGCCGATAGCCCCCGCCTGGCGGGCGATTCCCAGATCGGGAGATATATCAGGATTGGCATTGATTTCAAGCACTTTGATATCGCCTCTGGAGTCCTGGCGCATATCCACACGGGCATAACCCCTGCAGCCTACAGCTTTACAACCCGTAAGCACTATATCAGTGATAGTTTTCCTTAACCCGCTGTCGATCGGGGCGGGACAGGTCACCCCGGTCCCTGCGTAATATTCTGTTTCCTCAAACCACTTGGATTCAAAGGTAAGAAGCCTGGGCAACTCAGGCGGGAGTGAATATGTGATTTCAGAAATTTCGACCAATGATAGTTGATCATTCCCCAGTATGGAGGCATTGAACTCCCTGCCATCTATAAATTCTTCCACCAGGGCACTACCACCGAAATTGCTGCTGACACGTTCAACCTGGTTTGCGAGTTGCTGCATATTATAGACCACGCTTTCCGGCAGCAGTCCGTGACTGGCGTCTTCACTTTTTGGCTTTACGATGCAGGGGAATTCCAGGTTAAAGTGCGTAACTATATCAAGATTTAGTACCTGGTATAGCGGCGTTTTAATGCCGACCGTGTTCAGGACTAACTTTGTCTGGACCTTATCGAGTGTCAGCGCGAGTACGTGGGAAGGGTTGCCTGTAAAACGGATTTTCAGATCTTCCATCCAGCGAGCGATTACAGGTTCCGATGTGGGGTCATCATCAAAGCCCTCGAAGATATTGAATATAAGGTCAGCCCGAATTGTTTGAAGAGTATTTCTTGCCTCGTCCAGCGGCCTGTGCAGCGGGACCTGTTGCACTATGTGTCCAAGTTTGATAAGAGCTTTCCTGACGGCGACCACTTCTTCCATGACTCCGATAATCGCCTCTGATTCACCAATCTGGTTGGGAATATCTGTGTAAGGGTCGTTATATATTATGGCTACTTTTAAAGACATCGCCGTATCTCGCCAGGGCAGCTTCAACAATAGATTTGATGAGTCTGTTGTAGGTCCAGCCCATCTTGTATGACATGATTGGCAAATCTCCCGACTCGGGATTAAGTCCCGGTAGAGGATTTACTTCCAGGAAAAAGGGGATACCCTCTTCACTGAGACGGAAATCCATCCTGGAAAAATCCCGGCAGCCGAGTGTTTTATAAGCCATTAGGCTCGCATCTTTTATCTTTTTGATTATGCTGCTGCTAAATCTTGCGGGACATTCATATTCGACCAATTTGCGCCAGTCACGTTTAACTTCCAGTGAATAGACAAAAGTTTTAAATATTTTTCTGGGTATAATATGCATGATGCCAACTATCAAAGGCGGTGAGTTGCCTACTATACCTACCGTTACTTCCTCTCCGGCTATATATTTCTCCACCAGCACGGGTTGCCCATATCTTTTAAGCAATGTCCTGACTGTTGAACGTATTTGGGATATGGCATCGGCACGCGAGGAAAGGCGAATGCCTTTGCTAGAGCCTTCGAAAGCGGGTTTAATAAAAGCTGGAATGGGTAGATATTTATCCGGCATATTTTTCAATTCCTGCAGAGAGCTTATCACTACCCACGGAGGTGTGTTAATCCCTGCATCCTGAACAAGCTGTTTGGTGAGAGGCTTATCAAGAGTTATGGTAAGCGTTTCAGGATCGGAGCCGGAATAGGGTATACTAAGCATTTCCAGCACAGAGGGAATTTGTGCTTCACGGCTGCGGTAATTGCCCCTGCCTTCGGCAATATTAAAAACGAAATCTATTTCTTTACGTAGAATTCCGGAAAGGAACTTCCGGCCACCGCCAAGCTTGACTACATCGTGATCGAGCGACTGCAAAACCGCTGCAATAGCATTGACAACTTCCTTGGAATCGTATTCTTCGAGGGCATCTTCCGGAAAATCCCGACCTGTTTCTATGTCTGCTTTGAGGTCATAAGCCAGGCCGATCTTCATGTGGCGACTTCTTTAATACGGCATCATGCAGCTACCAGATCGGGAAGAGGCATCTGCAGCTTATTGTTACTCTGCCTGCTGTTCCTGCCGATTTCGCTATTAACTGATTTTGGATTATGATAGCGATAAGTCTGACCTCTATAGTTGCGGAATGTGATTTGCCCATTTGATCTCGAGAGCAGGTAGCTTGCCTGTAAAGGTACTTTGCCGCCACCACCCGGCAGGTCAACTACGTAAGTTGGTATGGCAAGACCTGAGGTATGTCCCCTCATTCCCTCAATGATTCTGAGGCCTTGCTCAATGGTAGTGCGAAGGTGTTCTGTGCCCTCAACCTCGTCAGCCTGGAAGAGATAGTAAGGACGTACCTTTGCTTTGAGTAGACCGTGACACAGTGTCGTCTGAGCTTCAACTGAGTCATTAATACCCGCCAGCAGTACCGACTGATTATTAACCGGGATGCCATGCCTCAGTATCATGTCGCAGGCAGCCGTTGCTTCATCAGTAAGTTCGTGAACATGATTGAAGTGCGTGTTAAGCCATATCGGGCTATATTTAGAAAGCATATCACACAGTTCGTTATCTACACGCTGAGGAAGGACCACCGGTACACGGCTACCTATACGTATAATCTCAACGTGGTCTATGGCTCTGATTTTGCTGATAATAGCCTCCAGGTGATTGGTAGAGAGAGTTAGCGGGTCGCCGCCTGATATTATGACGTCCCTGATTTCTGTACGGTTACGGACATACTCCAGCATCCGCTCAATTTCCTGCGGAGGGCGAACCCACCTTCCGCGACGCCATTCACGTTTACGGGTGCAGTGGCGGCAGAACATTGGACATATATCTGTTACGATCATAAGTATGCGGTCAGGATACCGGTGCACCAGGCCCGGCATAACGGAATCTCTTTCCTCTTCAAGAGGGTCTTCCGAAAGAATGCCGGACAATGCGATTTCGTCAAATGCAGGTAGTGCTTGTTTCCTTATGGGGTCATACGGATCATCATGTTTAATCAGGCAGAAATAATATGGTGTGATTGAAAGCGGGTATTTTTTGGTGACCAGCTTCATAGTGATCTGGTCGCGAATTGATAGGGGAGTGAGCTTAGAAAGATCTTCTACACTGGTTATCCGGTTACGAAATTGCCATTTCCAGTCATTCCAATTTATATCCGGCACGCTGCTGAAGAACCTTTGTCTGTTCCTCAGCAAGCGCAAGCTTGGAGGCTCTTCTACTTCGGCTGAAGGGTGACCTGGAGGTTCCTCCTCTGCAGAGAGGTCGAATAAATCTTTTTGTTTTGTAGACGTTGCTTGCGCCACGTTGGGTTATGCCTCCTTAAAAACTTAAACTTTTCCTATTTGGAGCAATCCTAATTTTATTCCTTGCGTTTTTTATAGCATTAATGAAAAATCATGTCAAGTATTTTGGGCAAAAATTTTAATAAATATTTTAAATTGAAGCTACGATGGATTTTTAGAGGGATTTATTTGCTGCAATTTTGATAGCATGTCCTATACGATGTAATATTTAAAAAATGCTATTTCTGGCGTTATTATTTGTAGACTCATTTAAGTATTGTGTATTTTATTGCCGACTTGTTTTAGTGCTTGCTTTATACTTTATAGATAGATATTCTTTTCGTTTATCCTCGGGGAACTTTTCAATAGCATAGCGCAGCATGGTTCGAGGCATCTGTGGAGTAAACTCGTTAAGAAACTGCTCCAGTTCTTTTTGACTCACTCTTTTGCCGACTTCACGCAGCATCCAACCAGTAGCCTTGTGGATCAAATCCTGATCATCATCAAGTAGAAGCTTAGCAATATTTAAAGTATCCGTAGCTTCACCATTTTTTATAAATGTAAAGGTGCTTATAACGGCAATACGTCTTTCCCATAACGATGCTGATTTTGCCAGCGTGTATAAAACTTCTCTGTTTCGCTTAAGTAGATAATCCCCAACGATTTGAGGAGCGGATATGTCAACCATGTCCCAATTATTGATATATTTTGTATTTCTAAGATACAGGTCGAAATATTTCTTTTTATCGGCTGCAGGAGCACGCTTATATTGTGCTGTCATTGTAACCAGAGCAATGTTCCTCATCTCGTGAATGCTATCGCTGAGGACCTGTTCGATCTCCTCGACGGAAAGCCCCAGGCATTTCGAAGAAATTTCCCTTATATCAGTTGTAGAAAGGCCGGCAAATACATCTCCCTCTCCGTATTGCCCCTTACCGCTTTTAAAATACCTTTGCGAAACCTGGGCGCGTTGCCTATCGGAACGTGATATTACTTCCCTTTTCAAATCTTGGATGTTCATATTTATTACGTGGAATATCAAATAATATGCTGGCTTAAATCATTCTTTAGGCTCTATAATATACTACAAACGAGGCAGTTAAGGCAGGTTGTCCGTAGCTTCGTTCTCTGATTTGCGTGTACTAAGGAGTTCGAATCCCATGGCTCATAAGAAGGCCCTAAACATTGCTTTACTCATTGTATTTACCTGTATCTTTCTATTATTCAATTTTCTGGTTGCCTGCAGTAATCCTGCAGTCGAGCATGTAAAGCTTGGAGATATTGCCTTGGAAAAGGGTCACTATGATTTAGCCATCTCAGAATATAGTAAAGCCGCAGAATTGGATCCTTCTATTAATGCAGATTCGAAAATCAACCTGGTAAATGAAAAAAGGATGGCGCAGTTGCTCGATGCAGGGGATTATGATAAGTCAATCGAAGCAGGTTTAAAAGCACTTGAAACCTCCCCTTCCGATAGTTTGAGGGAAAAGCTGGCGGATGCCTATATAAGCCGCGCGTGGTATTACAAGAGCAAAAGGCTTAATCCCTATACGCTTACAGACCTGAACAGCGCCGTTAACGCTGCACCCGAGTATTTCAAGGCATATTATGAAAGAGGCCGCTTTTATAACAACCAGTGGCAATATAACCTGGCTATCCCCGAACTCAATAAAGCAATCACCCTGAAAGCGGACTTTGCACCTGCCTATAGCGAGCGAGCTTTTTCTTATTACAAAAATCAGAAATGGGGACAGGCTTTGCTGGATGTTAACAAGGCACTCGATCTTGATGCTTCAGAAGCACATTTTTACTATACTCGCAGCCTTATTTATAAGGCGACTCAAAAGTATGCCCTGGCAATCAATGATCTTGAAACAACGATGAAGCTAACAAAGGATACCGATCTATCGGAAGCAGCCGGCAAAGAACTCCAGGCAATCCGGGCAATGCAGCCATAGCTATAGATAACGGCTCCTCTATAACAGGGAATCCGACATCAAACCAATTTTCCCCACCCGGCTTTGGTGTGCGAGAGTTTAACTGGCGGCTGCAATGTCTTGCAGCGGCGTCTATTCCAGAGGCATGAGGGTAAGCAGCTTCTTGGTGATGTCGGGATATTTAGCGATAAAAATCAGTTCGTCTTCAACCAGCGGTGTTTGAGCCTCTACGTTAGCGTATCTTACCAGTTCCAGTATTTTTCGCGCTTCGCTGGCATTAGCGAACGAAACCTCCATTTTCCCCATGATATGGCTGAAGCCCGAGATACCACTGTATTCACCCGAGCAGATCATTCTGCCGGTCTCAACCAGCTCGGGCTCGCCCCTGCCGAGTTCCTCGTAATTATATAGCTCATAATTATCAGGGTCTTTAAGTACACCGTCTGCATGTATGCCCGAAGCGTGAGCAAAAGCATTATCGCCTACTCCGGGCTGATTGATGGGTATGGGTACTCCGAAGGCAAAGCTGGCGTACTTGGCCAGTTTATAGGCCTTATTAAGCAACACCGTCCGGCCCAGTTCATATTTTCCGGAAAATCCCTTCGATTTTATCAGGGCAAGTGCACAGGAAAGCAAATCAGCATTGCCGGCTCGCTCTCCGATGCCGTTGATTGTTGTATTGATGAAGGCGTCCTGACCTCCATCCACGGCTCCTTTAGCACCGCTGATTGAAGTGGCAACGGCCATGCCGAGGTCGCCGTGGCAATGGATTTCAACAGGTATAGCAGCCGATTCTGCGATCTTCCTGATCGAGTCATAAATTGTAAACGGATCATCGTATCCCAGCGTGTCACAGTAGCGGAATCTGACTGCCCCGTTTTCTTTGGCAGCCCTGGCGAACTCGATGAGGAAATCGATATTGGTTCTGGAAGCGTCCTCGGCATTTACGCCAACAGCTTTAGCACCCAGCTTACGGGCAGCTACCAGGGCGTCCACCATCTGCTCAAGAATATCAACTCTGGACTTCCTGCCCCCGAATTTACCCTGTATCATTTGTTCGGATGTAGAAATTGAAATATTAAGGTATTCAATCTCCGGCACCATTTCAAATGCTGTTTCAACGTCCTCTACGGTTGCCCTGATCCATCCGCTGAGCCTTATGGGCTGTAAAACACCCATCCTTGCTAACTCAAGATTGGCACGCAGGTAGTTTGTTTCATGTCTGGTAGTGGGGAAGCCAAATTCGGACTGATAAACTCCAAATTCATTCAGAAAGATATTGATCATGGTTTTCTGGAGCTTAGATAGGCTGAGTCTGGCGGTCTGTACGCCGTCCCTGTTAGTTACGTCTATAAAATATATCTTGCCCATCTTCCTTTAAAAATCCTCGACTCTTAACACGCTGTGGAGGGATACGGAAATGATATGGAGTATTATAACACCGGCAGCAGGTTATAACTAAATTGTTTGCCGTATTAACGGCAATTGCACAATAAGGAGCCCCGGCGGTGCACATATGAACTGCGCCGGGGCTCAATTTGAATATTGTTTTTATCTTCTGGTGATAATCAGTATGATGAGAATGATTATGACGATAATAAACCCGGCGCCGATCAACCAGAGGAAAGCGGGTATTTCACCTGAAGGTGGGGTGGGAGTGGGCGACCCGGTCGTCACAAAGGACATGACAGCGCCGTTAACCGAGCGACCGCCTGCGGTCGGATTCAATGCGACCGAACGGCAATAATAGGTAGCACCGGATTTAAGACCGCTAATGGTTGCGCTAAATGAACCTGGTGCTGAAAGGGTTTGCATTGTTGTGGAATTGCCGAATTCAGGTGTGGATCCATACTC
>JAPLHI010000150.1 GCA_026389695.1 Chloroflexota bacterium | reverse complement strand
GAGCAGTGGTAGTAGATGCTCCAAACGGCGTCTCGCTGGAACGCTGAGTGCCTGTGTTCATATATCCTTCGTTATCATAACAGACATAAATAAAATCGTGGCCCCTTTCCATAGCGCCGGATAGCGATTGCAGGCCAATGTCAGCCGTGCCTCCATCTCCACCCATGGCAACTACCTTCACTTCTTTAGTGTAACCATGTTTACGCTTGAGAGACTTTATACCGGATTCAATGCCGGAAGCTACGGCAGACGCATTTTCGAAAAGCGTATGGATCCAGGGTACTTCCCAGGCACTTTCAGGCAATGGCGTGGAAATAATCTCCATACAACCTGTCGCATTGGAGATGATCGTATCCCGGCCGAGGGCTTTACATACAAACCGGACAGCTAACACCTCGCCGCAACCGGAGCATGCGCGATGCCCCGAAGCAAGATAATTCTTTGTCGTGACTAACTTGGGGGCATAAATACAGAGTGTTTCCACTATTCTCTCACTCCAAACATGATTGTCTCTTCTGTTTTACCGGATTTAATCTTTTCTATTCCAAGTTCTACAATGGTTATGAAATCAGCAGGAGATATATCACGTCCACCCAGGCCGCCGACTATACTGACGATCTGAGGTTTTTTCTCAGTTGCATAGAGGGCTGCACGGATCTCCGAGCAAACAGGCGCAGGGCCGCCAAGTGAAATGGCCCGGTCCAGCACAATAACATTTTTTACGCCGGAGATAGCTTCTACTATTTCCTCATAGGGGAAAGGCCGCCACAGTCGTAACCTGACCAGACCGACTTTTTTTCCTTCACTCTGCATTTTATCGATGGTCATCATAGCGTTCTCGCTATAACTGCCCATAGTAATTAAAATTGTATCGGCATTCTCGGTCTTGTACTTTTCCACCGGTTTATACTGCCGCCCCGTGATTTCGCCAAATTTTTGCCAGGTTTCAAGGATCACTTTCTTGGATTCTCGTAATGCACTATCCAGCGCCTTCATGGATTCAGTATATAAGTTGGGCCCGGCAAAGCAGCCTATCGTTACCGGAGTATCAGGGTCTAGTGCGTACGGGTGTTTGTAAGGCGGTAAGAACTCATTGACCGTCTGCTGATCGAGGAAATATATAGGCTCAATTACATGAGAAATGTGGAATCCGTCAATATTGATTATAGTTGGGAGCAGAACATCCTTATGTTCGGCGATACGAAAAGCGCACAGCGTCTGATCGAAAGCCTGCTGCCCGTTTTCAACAAATATCTGTATCCAGCCGGAATCCCGGGTGATCATGGCATCAGAGTGGTCGCCCCAGATATTCAAAGGGCCTGATAAAGCACGATTGGCTACAGCCATTACTATGGGAAGCCGCAGTGAAGCAGCTACCAACAATACTTCATGCATCAATATAAGGCCCTGGCTCGCAGTTGAGGTGAATGTCCTGGCGCCGACGGCGCTTGAGCCCAGGCAGGCGCTCATAGCGGAATGCTCCGATTCAACAGGTATATATTCCGCATCGAGATCGCCATTGGCTACCATCTCGGCCAGGCTTTCAACTATGTGTGTCTGAGGAGTTATGGGATAGGCTGCAATGACATCGACATTTGCCAGCTTAACTGCCTCGGACACCGCCAGCGAGGATTCTATGCCAACCAGCTTCGATGTCATTTTATGATTCCTCA
>JAPLHI010000106.1 GCA_026389695.1 Chloroflexota bacterium | reverse complement strand
GACTTTTTTACCTGTGACGGCGGAGAAAGCTGTGGCTTTCCAGGGATCCAGCAGGGCCGTAGTATATTCCGCCCCGATATTATTTTTGATCCAGGTAAACGACTGGTAGTCTTCATCGTCAATCATGTGGTAAAAGGACGCATTGAGACGCGTGGGGACAGCGATAGCAAGGATTATGACTACCAGGAATACACAGGCAATATTGCCGGCGTATCTGAATAGATTTGACTTGTGTTGGTGTACAAATTTAGCCGGTAAGCGGAGTTTCCTGATCCAGAATAAACCCGCGCCCGCAAGTATGCTCAGTACCAGAAGCACGGTTGCCAACCCGCGCTCATATACTCCTGATAACCCGTAATGGAACATGAGAAAAACCAGCATAATGATGAGCAGCAAAGCTAAGCCGAGTATCAGGCCAAGGTTTTTCTTGCCTCCTCGTAGTATTAATACGACAGTTCCAATGAAGCTCAAGACCATCGGCAGTACGCCGTACTTTCCCAATAGATCGGGCAGCTCAATATATTGAGATATATACTGTGGCGTAAGAAGTTGCCCGGCGTTCTGCAAAAGGAGCTTGAATATCCAGGGAAAGGGCAATACGAAGGGAAGCAGTAAGGCCATTATTATACCGATACTATGCTTGGTGTTGCTTTTCAGGCTGATCAATGCGTAAGGCAGCAAGATGATGCAGAGTATTATGGCGGTGGTGGCATGCGATAGCAGCAAAAAACATGTGAATAGAAATATGAGCAAGTACGATGCCCAGGTCTTGATATTGAAGGCCAGGAAGAGGGACAGCGGAATAAAAAGCAGACCCAATGCCATGGGCACCATAAAGGCAGGCCCGAGCAACCCGCCGGTGGTGGGTATCAGGCAGGTGAAAAAGGCAGCTTCCAGGCCGTAGCCTTCCCTGTTAGCCAGGACATAGACTGCAAGGACGGTGAGCATGAAGATAATGGCGGGGAAGTACCTGAACAGGGGTATCCAGGGGATGCCGCTGACCTGCTGGAACACGGCCCAGAAAATGTGAAAGCCAACCCAGAGGTTGCTGCCGACCCCCACCTCACCCTGGCCGGTAAACGGGTCGGGGAAGGTGATAGAACCCGTCTGCACGATGGTTTCGGCGTAGGTCATGTGCATCCACTCATCCACATGCAGCGGGTAGGCATAGCCGATATGGGGGATATTGGCCATGTAGAAGGCCAGCAGGAGGATGAACACAAGAAGCACTGAATTACGCATTTATATAAACCGCCGGCGGAGGCTTATGGGGATATTTTACCACCAGTGATACACAATGCGCATAGAATAGTGTAGTGCCTCTATCACTTCGTTAGTCGTCGGTTCTTGAGGTGGACAGCTTTCGCCCGAGTTGATTTTGTGACCAACGATTTGAGTTCACTAATGATATTTAGGAAGCACTACAATAGAACGTTAAGGCATGGTTAATTAAAGGTAGATTAAGTGACCTTGAACAGGGTGCGTGAATGTGATATCTTTGGTCTGCACCCCTATGACTGGACAGAACAGGTTAGGGCGGCCTGACCTTCAAACAGGAAATCGGAGTAAAAAAAGCCTTCAGAATGATTAACTGCTGTAAGGTAAAGTGACCTTGCACCAGTTGCCCAAATATGTTACATTGCTTTTTTAGGAGAGGATCACCATGGTTGATAATCATAAGAAAAGTATATCCTGGCACTTTATTTTCACCTTACTCTTTTCAGTTGCAATAATGGCTCTTGTTTTCTTTGCATCACCCACATATGCTCCATCTGAGGTATTAGGCGCTTACACTAGCAGTGGCAGCGCAACCGGATTGGGCACACCTATCCTGCCCAAAGGCACATGGTTCATGTATAACACGTATGATGGAGGTTCCGGCTCCTATGATATCCAGCTCGGAAACCCTAAAAATGGACAAGACATCATCGGGTCATACCAGGTTATGAACAACGGTGATGGTACCTACACCGTCACCTATAATCTCGACCAAGGCGTCAAGGTGGATAGCGCACATCTGTCCGTCAGTAATTCCCCGAATTTCACTGCCAAGCCTGGTCAGGACGCCAATCAAAGCTTCGGAGTGCCCTTCTCTGATGCAAACGGCCAATTCTATATCTTCGCACACTTTTCAGTAGAGTACTAAGGGCTTGCAGCAAAACGAATAACGCTTAAGTTAAACTTGGAGCCGTATCACGGCACATACCGGGATCCGGCAATGCTGGTATGGCAGAGATAGTGCCTTGCCCACCCAACAATCAGTCCCAAATAATGAAGCTATCCTTTGATATTATCCACTCTCGCTGTTGTTTTAACGTTCGTTATCACTGTGATAATTCCCTGTTCGGTAGTGTATCATTTTGGGGAAGTGAGGCTACAAGATGAGTAGCTTCACTGATAGGCTACTCGTAACCTGTAAATCTCATGCGAATTGGGATAGAATAGATCATGCCAAATTTTATGAAGGGTTCGTGGGCTGTAAAAGGTGGTGGAATTATAGTCCTTGCCGTAGTCGGGTGGCTTGTAGAGAAGATTCTCGATAGATTATTAAGGGATTCTGGTTATAAAGGCGAAGCTAATAATCCTAAAACAGAAAATAATCAAGAGTGATATACAGTAATTAGATAATACTAAGTACTATTGATAATATTGGCAAGACTATAATATAAATTCCAGCAACCGCAATACATATAATTCCATGACCAGTCAAGCATTGTCAATACTAATGTTATTCTGTCCATATTAATGTTATAAAGTGTTGACAATGTGGTATCATTAATGGTACTATTACTTTAAAGATGACGGATTCAATAGAAAAAATAATTAAACAAATACGCAAGAATCCAAAGGGTGTGAGTTTTTCTGACCTAAGTAAAGTTTGTAAACATTATTTTGGTGAGCCACGGCATGAAAGTAGTAGCCATTGTATATATAAAACACCGTGGCAAGGTGACCCTAGGATAAATATACAAAACGACAAAGGAAAGGCAAAGGCTTATCAAGTTAGACAAGTAATACAGGCTATAGACAAACTGGAGGCGCAAAATGGCAACAAAACTAATAACACAAAATAATTATTATACCTATCGAATTACTTGGTCTGCCGAAGATAAGGAATATGTAGGTTTGTGTGCTGAGTTTCCTAGCTTGAGCTGGCTAGGAAAGACTCCGGAAGCAGCGTTGCAAGGTATACGCAAATTGGTAGCAGAAACCGTTTTAGATATGAAATCTAATAATGAAAATATTCCTGAGCCACTTTCGCTTATAAGATATTCAGGCAAATTTGTGGTTCGTATAACCCCAAATATGCATAGAGATATTGCTATACAAGCAGCAGAAGCTGGGGTTAGTATTAATCGTGTTGTCAGTGCTAAATTGGCTACAAGATAAAGTATAGGTTATTTCGCTGCCCACCGTTTCGTAGCAGCCTTTTTAGCGATCTCTCTACGTTGCTCGGCCGTTAGCTTCTCTGCTCTAGCCTTACCCCCTTTCAATCCACCTAGTCTACCCAAAGCTACAGCGTTTGGATTCTTACCCTCAATCTGTACGGCTTCTACTTGAACGATCTCAGTATCTTTTGTAAGCTCTTGGACTATTCTATAAGCATTGATACTAAAATCGTGATCCTGCTTCTTTTTCCTTTGCCATACATTCAAGATACACAAGCGGTCAAGCATTGTCGAGGACTTAGGATTTCAAAATGATACACTACCCCCTCTTGACATATATATCACGACATGTTACGATATATCGTGATATATAGGGGGAATAGATATGTTTGATCGGCATTTTTTTAAATCGGAGAGGCATTCCCGATTGTTTGAGAAGGGTGACCTGAAGTACGTAATTCTGGACCTGTTGAAGGACAAGCCGAACCACGGCTATGAAATCATGCGCGCCCTCGAAGAGCGGTTTCACGGCTTTTATACCCCCAGCGCAGGCAGCGTTTATCCCACGCTGCAGATGCTGGAGGATATGGGTTATATTGCTGCTGAGGAAAGCGACGGCAAGAAGGTATATGCTGTTACCGACGAGGGAAAACAATTCCTTAAAGAACAGGGAGAAGTTGTCAACAGAATCAAAGGACACATGAAATCATGGCTTAACCCGCGTGATCGTGACGAGTTCCGTGAAACCATGCATGAGTTAAGGAGTACAGGCCGCCTTATAGGCCGCCGCATCCATCATTTGGACCCTGATAAATGGGCCCGCATCAGGGAGACCATCTCCCACGCCTGTCGGGATATTGAAGATATCCTGGAGAAATAATCGGTCTTAAAAAAGTAATCACACGCAGTCCAATGATGTCTACTAGATTCAAAAATAATTACAAATAGGGAGGATTACAGTGGGTTATTTTAGGATACTGGCGGCAATACCCGGCTTTTTTCTGAGTGCATTGATCCTGATGCTCATCTGGGGCGCGGTGGCGCCGAATTTCAGTCTCCTTAAGATCGATTACCCCATGGCCATGTTGATTACGGTGACGCTGTGGCTTACGGTTGCTCCGCTGGCTGCCGTCGGCCACCGGTGGGATCGCTGGCGCCGCTAGCAAAGGCTTACTTCTAACAGCTGATATTTTCCGCCATCGGTTGAAGCGAGGTAAGTGGATATCAGCTGTATTTTAGGATAAACTCTTTGATCCTGCCTGGCCACTGCCTGACGTCATCCATGTTCTCAGCCATGATCAGCTCGGATTGCTGTAACACCTCATGGAGGGAATATGCTGATTGCTGAGGATGAACAATATCATCCGGCCAGGCAAGTATTAGCACCGGCATTTTTAGCAAAGCCACCTCTTCCCGCGGTGGTAAGTTGCTTTGTGCCGAACCATTCAGCACGTTCACCAGCACTTCCTTGTTAAAGCAGGCAATACCGTCCCAGAATACGTTCACCCGGTCTCCCAGTGACTGCAAAAGCCATTTGGGAAAGGTCCGCTCCGGCGCCTGCCTCATCAGGGCGGACATATCGCACGGGCCTTTTTCACCTGCAATCTGAGCGATAAGGCGGTAGACAGAAGCCTGGTTGGCCCTGGTTTCCCAGATGGCAGGCGGAGTATACAGGATCAGCGCCTTAATGCGCTCGGGTTCTAAGAGCGCAGCACTGAGGGCAGTGGCGCTGCCCATGGACTGGCCGCCCGCGACAAAATGCTTAATGCCGCAGGCATCGGCTATATTCAGCATGTCCCGGCCGAGGTTAGTCCACTGGTAATCCGTGGCGCACAGGCTGCCTTCACTCCGGCCGTGCCCCCTGGCATCATAGCGTATTACCCTGGCAGCCGCGTCAATTTCATCCCAGCCGAATATTCCGCTGTGATCTTCCCACTCCATACTGCACATCAGGCCGTGCGCCCAGATAAAGGGCGCTCCTTCTCCGCTGATTTT
>JAPLHI010000008.1 GCA_026389695.1 Chloroflexota bacterium | reverse complement strand
CTTATCCTGTAAGGCCTACTCGTAGTTTACGCAACAATCAATCTGGCCGTCGGGGGCCGTGTACCTGACGTCATAGTCCCGATTTCTACGCTGACCGGCTTCAGCTTTTGCCTGCTTCATGCCGGCGAACGGCTGGGCTGGGGAAAAGCCCTGCTCCTGCTCGCCTTCGTAGTTGGGGTGAGTTTGCTTTTCGAAAGCCTCGGCGTGGCCACCGGACTGGTATATGGCCCCTATCATTACACTGATAAACTTGGGCCAAAATTCCTGGGTCTGGTGCCTTATCTCATCGCCGTGGCCTGGTACATGATGATGTATCCCTCGTTCGTAATGGCTGAATATCTCATCCCTTCCTCGTGGACGGGCGCAAAGCGCCTGCTGTCAGTTGCTGCAATCGGCGGGCTGATAATGACTGCCTGGGATGTAGTTATGGACCCGATCATGGTCGCCAGTAATTACTGGGTTTGGGAAGTGCAAGGGGCTTTTTTTGGCGTCCCTCTGCAAAACTACTGGGGATGGTGGTTGACGGTTTTCACCACCTTCGTTCTGTACCTGTTGGTCACACGCAACCGGCCTTCTGTTAAAGAAGCCGGGTTCGACCGTCTGGCGATAGCCGCATTCATGATCACCGGCTACGCAAACGTCATCAATGCGCTGACCGACGACCTCGGTGGCCCGGCTTTGGCCGGGTTCTTAGCCCTGACACCCTGGGTAATTATGGCCTGGGTGAGTATTAGTAAAAATAGCACAGGGAAGGCCAATTAACCTCGCTGTGAATCATCCCGTATGAGCAGCCTGAGCGGCGGGCTATGCCGGCAATATGATAGTTGTATCTTCTTATAATATTTGTGTTGTTTGTCCAGCCTTATAGGTATAATAAACAGCATCAATTATCCACCAAATCCCAACCGCACCCAGCGTAACGAGCTTCAATACCCCCCAACCAATTTGACCTTTGTAGAAACGGTCCGCCCCGAGATAACCGAGTAACCAAGAGATAATCATGATGGTATGTGCCGTCAAGGTCTTACCCATTGTTGTGTCCTCCTTACTTATTTTTTATCAAAGAAAAACTTGGTTATGTCTTAGCATACAGTGACCTTCCCCCGATTTTAGTATAACAGCCTATTGAACTTTTGCCCTTAATCCCATCACGGCAACATCGGTATGTATGTTCATCCATAATAATAATCATGGGTCTAAAGCTGCAATGAAGTCTGTGTGCCTTATTCAACAATTCAGCTAACTTAATCATACCAAATCTTGCCCAGTTAAGTGAGAGTGAAATCATTATACAATCATCGAACGTACATCCTCTTAGGGATCGCGTTAAATTTGTGTTATACTCGCACCAGCGGTGCGCGCCCGTAGACAAGGAGAGGGCGAGTTCTGACGCTGGTTAACATCATTGAAGGAGGCGAGATGGCCAAGGTCGCAAGAATAGTCCTACCGTATCTGCTCGCGGGGATTATGTTTGCCGGATGTTTTACAGTACTCACAACAGGATGCTCACGTTCCGAGTACGATTTTGATGTCCTTGTAAAAGGGGGGACCGTCTACGACGGGACACTGGGAGATCCCTACGTCGCCGATGTGGGAATAAGGAATGACAGAATAACCGCAATCGGGAACCTGTCAGGCACGGCAAGGAAAATACTGGACGCAAAGGGATTGATCGTCACTCCCGGCTTCATAGACGTACATACGCACGTAGACCTCTCTTTCCTGATAACAGGCGATAAAGTATCGCTTGCCTCTCAGATGCCAGACTGGAAGGAGAACCACAATTGGCTGCACCAAGGCGTTACTACCGTGGTCACTGGCAACTGCGGCCAAGGTTATGCAGATACCAGTAACTGGCTAGGCATCCTTGACCGTTTAGGCTTCGGCAACAACGTCTATCATCTAGCTCCCTATGGTGCAATTCGTGAGGAACTATTTGGAAAAGACCTGACTCAAGCGTTGACCAAAGCACAAATTGATGCCATGAAGGATAGACTGGCGGAAGAGATGAAGAAAGGCGCTATCGGATTATCTGTCGGCCTTGAGTACTCACCTGATTACCTTGCAACGACCGAGGAACTGATTGAGTTGGCGAGGGTGGTAAAGAGGTATGGTGGCATCTATGTGTCCCACATAAGAGATCAGACTGGCACGATATACCCCGGTGGCAAGGTTGGGGTACTGGAAGCTATTAAAGAGGCTATTGAAATAGG
>JAPLHI010000037.1 GCA_026389695.1 Chloroflexota bacterium | reverse complement strand
CCTGATTTTTTCAGGATCAAGGTTCTGCCCTTCCATCAAAAAATTGGTGCAATAGCCGTAAGCCTCCTCTTCTTCAGATGAAACCCTATCAAAAGATTTGGTAGCGGTAATATTGGCACTCACCATCTGCGGTTTGCGATATTGCAAATCATCCAGTTCACCCCTTAAAAATCTGAGAGCGCCATCGAGTAATATGTAAAGTCCCTGCCCACCAGCATCCACAACACCCGCTTCCATCAACGCTGCCAACAGCGTAGGCGTTCTGCCCACCGAATCTCTGGCTTCATCAACTGCTGCCTGGAGGATACTGATAAAATCGTCGGGATTTTTTTCCGCAACCTTTTGTGCTTTGGTTGCGGCTTCCCTGATCACCGTCAATATGGTACCTTCAACCGGGTTAGACAAACCTTCATAGGCAGTCTTGGAAGCTTGCGTGAAAGCCTGTGCCCAGTCAGCTCCATTAAATGTAGATTTTCCATCAAAACCCCGGGCTAAACCTCTAAAAATCTGTGAGAGGATTACGCCTGAATTACCTCTCGCTCCAAGCAACGCGCCATGCGACATTGCTTTAGTCATAGCACCTACATTACTCTCACCTGCCCTATCTGCTTCTTCTATTACGGAGCGCAGAGTAAGCAGCATATTCGTCCCTGTGTCGCCGTCGGGCACCGGAAAGACATTGATAGCGTTGATATCAGCAACACTTTTTTCCATCCAGTTGCTTCCTGCGGCAAACATATCCCGTATATCTTTACCGTTCCAGGAATTTGCTTCCCTCATTTATCTCCTTTTACCTTCAGAACAATTGTGGTATTATATATCATTGTTGTCCATTAGCAATAACATTTTCAGATAAAGAGGTTTAAAATTGGCCATCAAATGTGATTATTGTGGTAAAACTCTCCGTTTTGGTAACCGAGTAAGCCACTCCAAACAACATACCAGAAGGACATGGCTCCCCAATATTCAGCCTACTACTATCAATATCAATGGTACCGCTGTTCGATTTAATCTTTGTTCCAGATGTATTCGAACCAGACATAAGGCCGCTCATTAGTTTAACGCCTTTCGAATATTTCTTAAAGCTGCGCCAATACCGAGCTTCGTATTAAAAATTGCTGAGCCTGCAACTAAAACGTCGGCGCCTGCTTTGACAACTCTGGGGGCTGTCTCTACGGTTATCCCACCGTCAACTTCAAGTTCGGCATTGATTTTCCTATTATAAATAATTCTGCGTAACCTTACTATCTTATCAAGGGTATTTTCAATAAATTCCTGACCGCCAAAACCGGGATTTACGGTCATAATCAATACGAGATCGACCATAGATAGCACCTCATCAATGGAGCTAAGCGGTGTCGCCGGTTTAAGAGAAACTCCGGCCTTGATGCCCTGTTCTTTGATGGAGTTAATGGTACTATGCAAGTGCGTACTGGCTTCCACGTGAACGGTAAGGATATCCGCGCCGGCATCAATAAATTGGGAGATGTATAATTCCGGCTTCTCGATCATAAGATGCACATCAAGCGGAATTTTTGTTATTTTCCGTAGGGAAGCGACAACAGGAATACCTATGGAGATATTGGGAACAAAGTGACCGTCCATAACATCCACATGTATATAATCGGCACCCGCTTTAACCGCCTCTGCAACCTGTTGACCCATGCAGCTAAAATCCGCAGATAAAATAGAGGGCGCGATTTTAATTTTTCTGCGTTTCATATTTTCTTAGCATTCCCCCGGCTTTTTGTATCTGTAGCTTCACTTGATCCGGAGATGTACCGCCATATGACGATCTTGCTTTCACAGAACTATCGACGGTGATCTGGTATACATCATCCTTAAATAATGATGAGAAACGTTTATATTCTTTTATATCAAGTTTATTCAGCTCTGTTTTCCTCCCAATAGCATACGAAACCAGCCTCCCCACAATATCATGAGCTTCGCGAAAAGGTAATCCTTTTTTTGTCAGATAATCCGCCAGATCAGTGGCCAGAATATAACTGTCCATCGAGGTTTTCATCCTTAGCGGATTAATTTGTAGCGAATTCACAAGTCCGGTCATGACCTCTATACTCGAAATCAGGGTATCTACAGTATCAAAGAATCCCTGCTTATCTTCCTGCAAGTCCCTGTTATATGCCAGGGGTAATCCCTTCATTACAGCGAGCATGCTTGTAAGGGTGCCCAATACCCTTGCGGATTTGCCCCTTGCCAATTCGGCTACATCGGGATTTTTCTTTTGGGGCATGATGCTGCTGCTGGTTGTATATGCGTCACTGAGTTCAATGAATCCGAATTCCCTGGTGGACCATATAATCACTTCTTCGGAATACCGCGATAGATGCATCATTGTAATCGCGGCTGCAGCTTCGTATTCAATAATAAAATCCCGGTCTGCTACGGCATCGATGCTGTTGGCACTAACAGAACCGAATCCAAGTTTGCGGGCGACAAATTCCCTGTCGATGGGATACGGTACACCCGCCAGCGCTCCGCTTCCCAGAGGTAGAACGTTGACTCTTTTCAGATAATCTTCCAACCTTTCGATATCACGCCGGAACATCTCAAAATATGCCAGTACATAGTGCGAGTAGAGCACTGGTTGCGCCTGCTGCAAATGCGTATAGCCGGGCATTACCACTTGAATATTCTTTTTAGCATGATCTACTAACACTGAACATAGCTTTATAAGCATGTCAATTGTATTCTGCGCAGCTTCACGCGCAAACAGCCTGATATCAAGGGCCACCTGATCGTTTCGCGATCGCGCAGTATGTAATTTGCCGGCAACATCACCTATCGTCTCATAAAGGCGATTCTCAATGCTCATGTGTATGTCTTCCAGCTCCGGTTTAAACTGAAATTTCCCCTGCTCTATCTCTACCTGAATTAACCGTAAACCCTTTCTAATTTGTATTAATTCCTTTTGAGATATGATCTTTTGCCTGGCGAGCATTTCTGCATGGGCTAAGCTGCCCTGGATGTCGTGTTTATATAGTCGCTGATCAAAGGGTAGCGAAGCGACATAGCGCATAACGCTGCCGGCAATATCTTCCGTGAACCTGCCTCTAAGCCTGATTTCTTTTTTTTGTCCCATTCCACCCTCGCCAAAATAAATATAATTTATTTTTGTGTTTTCTTTTTCTGCTTTGGTCCGGTTGATACCTGCGCCTGAGACTGTATTTTCACCGGCAAACCATAAATACGAATGAAGCTCGCAGAATCGCGCTGGTCGAATATATCTCCCCTGTCATAAGTAGCTAATTTGAAGCTGTATAGCGACGTGGGAGATTTTCTTCCTACAATTACACAATTGCCCTTGATCAATTTTGCTCTCACTGTACCCGTTACAAAACGCTGCGAGCTTTCAATGAAGGCGTCCAAGTTCTCTCGCAGGAAAGAAAACCAGAGTCCATTATAAATAATATCCGCATACTCGCCAGCTACTTTTTCCTTGAATCTTAGCTGATTTCTGGAAAGAGTCATCGCTTCCAACGCCAGATGCGCCTTAAGTAACACTGTGGCAGCAGGTGATTCGTAGATCTCCCTTGATTTAATGCCTACCAGTCTGCTTTCCAGGTGATCAATCCTGCCGATGCCGTTCCTTCCGGCAAGAACATTTAGTTTTTCCACCAACTCCATGCCATCCATCTTTTTACCATTCAAGCTGACGGGTATACCTTTCTCGAAACCTATCTCTATATATTCCGGCTTATCAGGAGCTTTATCCGGTGATTTTGTCCATGCATAAATATCTTCAGGGGGTTCAGTCCACGGGTCTTCCAGCACACCACACTCGATACTTCGTCCCCACGGGTTCTCATCGATGGAATATGGTTTGGAAACTTTAACAGGTACCGGGATTTTGTGTTTATGGGCATATTCGATTGTCTCCTCCCTCGTCATCCCCCACTCCCTTGCCGGGGCAATAATTGTTAGCCCGGGGCCAAGAGCAAAAATACTGACATCAAAACGCACCTGGTCATTTCCTTTGCCCGTGGAACCATGAGCAACGGCAGCGGCTCCCTCTTTCTGAGCAGTTTCAACAAGTAACTTGGCGATAAGAGGGCGTCCCAAGGCCGTAGCAAGAGGATATTGCCCTTCGTACAACGCATCCGCCTGTAGCGCACGGAAAACATAGTCATTAATAAAAGTTTCTCTGGCATCCACGGCAATGGCCTTAACGGCACCAACTTTTTCAGCTTTCTTTATGATAGCCGGCACATCTGTAACACCCCCGATATCCACCGTCAGGGCAATGACATCCATATTATATTTTCCAGCCAGCCATTTGATTGCCACGGAAGTATCCAATCCGCCGCTGTACGCAAGAACTACTTTGCCTTTGCGAACCATAGTTATTTCCTCTCTTTCAAAACTTTATCGAGTATTTCCAGTGCCGTGTCCACATCGTTGTTAGTGGCAATTAGCGGAGGTATAAAGCGAAGTGAGTTCGGTTTTACATCATTTACAAGTAATCCTTCCTCCAGGCATTTCAGTACGATATTTTCTGAAATATCTTGATTGAAACTAATCGCCAGCAGCAAACCTCTGCCCCGGACATCAGTGATGCAATCGTATTTAGCTGCCAGCTTTTTTAATTTCTCGATAAAGTATTGACCAACATTTTTCACATGGTTCGAGATATTGTTTTCAATTACATAATTAAGGACGGCAACAGCTACAGCGCATACCAGCGGATTGCCCCCGAATGTAGTGCCATGCTCACCCTGCTTAAAAACAGTAACACTATCTTTTGCCAGGAAAGCTCCGATAGGCACACCGCCGCCGAGGCCCTTAGCCAGCGTCATGATATCAGGCTCAACACCGTATTGTTCGTAGGCAAACATAGTACCGGTCCGTCCGACGCCTGTTTGTACCTCATCAAGGATCAGCAATATGCCTTTTTCATTACACCAGTTTCGTACTTTTTTCAAATAGTCATCATCCGGTACATTGACTCCACCTTCTCCCTGAATTGGTTCAAGCATTACCGCGCAGGTTAATTTCGTTGTTGCCGCCTTAATAGCCGAAATATCATTAAAGTTGACATTAATGAATCCATCCGGAAGCGGGATATATGGCTCCTGGAATTTGGTCTGTCCTGTGGCAGCCGTAGTAGCCAGAGTCCTGCCGTGAAAAGACTCATGAGCCGTGATCATCTCATATGCTCCGTTCAGCTTTAATTTACCATAGCGTCTGGCAAGCTTTATCGCTCCTTCGTTGGCCTCAGCGCCGCTGTTGCAGATAAAGACCCTATCGAGACAGCTGTTATTAACCAGCAACTCTGCTAATTGTGTTTGAGGAATAGTATAAAATAAGTTTGATGTCTGGATCAGCGTGTTTGCCTGCCCTGAAAGTGCAGAAATCACTACAGGGTGACAATGTCCCAGGTTGTTAACAGCCAATCCGGCAAAGAAATCCAGATATTCCTTGCCATTCGAATCCCATACTTTCATTCCACTTCCGCGGACAAGTGTCACCGGCAAACGTTTAAATGTTTGCATATATACTTTCTTTTCTACTTCCTGCCAGTTGATATTATCTGCTGACAATTGTTGTACCTTTACCTTTTCCTTCAATTTCATCGATAAGCGCGTGAGGGATTCTGCCATCCGTAATACGTGTCAGAGACACCCTCTTAGCCGCGATGATGCCTGCCTCCAGTTTCGCCACCATTCCGCCGGAAGCAGTGCCGGACTTAATCATGGTTTTAGCAGTCTCCGAGTCAATGTGCGAAATTACCTGCTTGGAGCCGTCATAAATACCCGGAACATCCGTCAAAAATATCAGCTTTCGCGCATTTAATGCGGCTGCTATCTCGGCTGCTATGGTATCTCCATTGACATTCAACAAATTGGTTTCTTCTTTTCCATCTGAATTTGCATTCATGCATACGGGTGCAACTACCGGAATATATCCACTATTTAATAGCACTTTTAGTAGCCTGGTATTTACGGTTAATTCCTCGGCAGTGAGTCCCAACTCAGGATTGACATTCTTTCCAAGTACGATCGCTCCGTCTGCGCCACTAAGACCGATTGCTCTACCACCGAGACGACAAATCTCAGATACGAGCTCCTTATTAACCATTCCGGCTAAGACGGCGGTAACCACCTTTAAAGTATCTTCGTCCGTTACCCTGAGCCCGTGTACAAAGCGGGTGGATATGTGCAATTTTCCCAGCCAGTCCGTGACTGTGTTCCCGCCGCCATGCACAACTACAATCGGCATTTTCTTTTTCTGTAAAACGACCAGGTCTTCAAAGGTAGTATCATTCTGACCCAGGGTACTGCCGCCGATTTTTACAACTACTATTTTTGATTTATACATAAATCAGCTCGTATAGTCGCTATTTATAGTAACATACTCTTCGGAAAGGTCACACCCCCAGGCAGTAGCCTTGCCTTTACCAATGTTGAGGCAGACCTTGATAAACACTTTGTCCGTGTTTATGTCTCTGCTCAGCCTATTTTTATCCATCGTAAGAGGCAGGCCATTCTTCATAACAGCAACATCCTGCAGGTAAACTTCCAGCTTATTCTCCTGCATATAAGCACCGCTCCTTCCGAGTGCTGCCACAATACGTCCCCAGTTGGGGTCATTACCATGAATCGCCGACTTCACCAATGAAGACCCGGCAATATTCCTGGCTATCTTTCTGGCTTCTATCATACTTCTGGCGCCTTCAATGTCAACCTGTATGATCTTGGTAGCGCCTTCACCGTCGGCTGCTATGCTGCCGGCAAGATATTGGCACACCCGGTTCAGTGCTGTTTGAAAAGTCTTACCGTTTCCGGCGTTAATCTCAATATTTGCTGCTGCGCCGTTAGACATAATTGATAACATATCATTTGTGCTGGTATCGCCGTCGACTGTGATCATATTAAAGCTGCCATCGACTGCTTTTTTTAATGCTTTGCGGAGAAAATCCTTTTCTACTAAGGCATCGGTCGCTAAAAAACAGAGCAGGGTGGCCATATCCGGATGGATCATGCCCGCTCCCTTGGCTATGCCTCCAATCGTGTATTTGCCCGTAGTATCCTCTACCCGTAAGGCAATTTCCTTCGGCCTGGTATCTGTGGTCATAATCGCCGCGGCCAACTTATGCCCGCTGTCCGCCGCAAGCTTGAGTTTTTGAATTCCGTATTTCATTTTTTCCATGGGCATGTGGGTACCAATCACCCCTGTACTGGCTACCAGAACCTGCTCCTGCGGAATGCCCAGCTTCTCAGAAACCAATTCGGCCGTCTCGGTGGCGCTGCGCATACCTATATCACCGGTACAGGCATTAGCGCACCCAGAATTGACCACGATAGCTCTGGCGTTACCATATTGAATATGTTTCATCGATAAAATAATCGGCGCTGCCTTTACCCTGTTATTTGTAAAAACAGCCGCTGAGACGCATGGTTTCTCGGAAAATAAAATTCCGGTATCCAGTCTCCCCTCATATTTAATACCGGCTTCAACCGCACCGGCCATGAATCCATGTGGAGACGTTACCGTTCCTAGCTTAATCTCTTTAATCTTCATATTCGTAAAGCAGAAAATATACCACTTTTTAATAGAAACTGCTACTTTTTCAGCCTTGTTGCAGGCTAATCACCTGCTATTCTGTATTATGTTTTGCTTTTTTCTTGAATTCATACAGCTTATTAATCGCATCGATAGGAGTCATTTCATCAATATCCAGTGCACTGATCTCCTGCTCTATTTCTGATGATTTACCAAATATTGAGAGTTGTAATGATTGATTATCGGCTTTATTTTTAATATCCCGTTTATTATTGTGGCTCTGATTGCTCTCCAGATGATCAAGTATCTCTTCCGCTCTGTGCAAGACAGCTTTGGGAAGTCCAGCAAGCTGCGCTACGTGAATACCATAGCTTTTGTCTGCTCCTCCGTGTATGACTTTACGCAAAAAAATTACCTTGCCTTGCTCTTCGGTGACAGCAACATTGAAGTTCTTAACTCTGGGTAATAACGTTGCCAGTTCTATTAACTCGTGATAATGCGTGGCAAAAAGTGTCTTCGCTCTCAATCTTCCATTATTATGAATATACTCGACGACCGCCCAGGCAATTGAAAGACCATCGTACGTGCTGGTACCTCTTCCCACTTCATCAAGTATCAGCAGAGATCTCGAGGTAGCATTGTTCAGTATGTTGGCAACCTCAATCATCTCAACCATGAAGGTAGATTGTCCCGCAGCAATATCTTCCTGTGCGCCTATACGTGTGAATATGCGATCAACAATACCGATGATAGCTGAATCAGCAGGAACAAAACTGCCAATCTGGGCAAGTAGTACGATAAGAGCTACCTGTTTAAGATATGTGGATTTTCCCGCCATATTAGGGCCGGTAAGCACGATAAGCTGCGCGTCCCTGTTGGCCAGATAAGTGTCATTAGACACAAAAAGTCCCTTACCCAGCGCGTTCTCGACTACCGGATGTCTCCCCCCCTTAATAATAATAGTATCTTCCCCGTTCAATTCTGGTCTCACGTAACCATTCCTGATCGCGATCTCAGCAAACCCTGAAAAGACATCGATATTAGCTACGGCTCCCGCAGAAGTCAGTATTTGCTCTCCCGAAAGCGCGATCTGCCGGCATACCTGATTAAAAAGAGACCTTTCGAGCTCAATCATCCTTTCCTGGGCATTTAAGATGATTGACTCGTATTCTTTTAACTGGGGTGTATAATAACGTTCCCCATTGGCTAATGTCTGTTTGCGTATATAATCCTGTGGCACGAGATTCAGGTTTGCCTGCGATACCTCAATGTAATATCCGAATACCCTGTTATAGCCAAGCTTCAGCGATTTAATGCCGGAACGTTCTCTTTCCTGTTTTTCCAATCCGGCTAAAAATTGTCTGGCATCCGTAGCTATGAGACGAACCTTATCGAGTTCCTCCGCAAAACCCTGTCTGATAATACCGCCATGGTCAAAATTCGCAGCCGGTTTATCCGTGATAGCTCGAGAGATTAAATCAACTATCTCGGGACAACGCTTTAAATCACGCAACAACTGTTCTGGCGTGCCATTATCAACCATAATTGAATCAATGCCGTCTATCTTTTCCAGGCTTGATTTCAAGGCAATAAGATCACGAGGTGTTGCTGTATTGCTGCGAATACGGTTTATTACCCTTTCCACATCGGAGATATCGGCAAGTAGCGATATGACGGAGCTGCGCACCAGTGTATTCTGGTAAAACCATTCGACAGCATCCAGCCTCAAGCTGAGTTCAGCCACGTCGAGCAGAGGCTGGCCCAAATATTTTTTTAGTAAACGGCCTCCCATAGGGGTTTGGGTGAGGTCGATCACAGCCAGAAGCGAACCAGAGTAACTGCCCCAGCGAAGGCCATTGAAAAGTTCTAGGTTGCGGCAGGTATGCATATCCAGTGTCATAAATGACTGTATTGAATATGTGGAAAGCCGGTTCAATAATCCCAGTGCTATTTTCTGATTTTCCCTGATATAACCCAGGATAGCGCCGGCGGATCTGATTGCCAGGGGCAACTTTGCACAACCATAACCTTCTAATGATGAAACAGAAAAATGTTCCAATAGTGCTTGAGTGGCTACATCCTGCTCGAAAAAGTAATCATCAAGTTGGGTTATATTACGTGCCGCAGCGGATTCCTTATATTTTTCTGATTTGGGAACTATTACTTCCGCGGGGTTAAGCCTTCCAATTTCATCGGCAACCTGGGTATCAGAAATTTGAGTGGTGGCAAATTCACCTGTGGTAATATCAACATAGGCAACACCAGCACGCCCTTTATCTATGATAATGCTGACCAGATAATTGTTATTCTTTTCATTGAGAAGGCCGGGTTCGATTACCGTGCCCGGTGTAACGACTCTTATTACATCCCTATCAACAAGACCTTTGCCGGGCGGACTCAGTTGTTCACAAATAGCGACTTTATAACCCCGGTTAATCAGCTTCGCCAGGTAATTATCCAGCGCATGGTAAGGAATGCCGGCAAGGGGCACTTTCTGTCCTTTGCCCATTTCCCGTGAAGTGAGGACAATTTCCAGTTCCCGGGAAGTTGTCCTTGCGTCATCATCAAACGTCTCATAGAAATCCCCCAGCCGGAAAAATACGATAGTGCCGGGATATCTTTGTTTTATTCGAAGATACTGTTTTCGCAGTGGAGTAACGGCCATATTATATGTTTAAATCTTTTTTTATTTCAGTACAAAGATATATTATTTATTCACATTCCAATAATAGCCAAATTTCAGTTCTTGTTCCGGTTCAATATATAGCGGCAACAATATAACCAGGCAGCTGCACTGGTAAATCTTTTCAATACCCCCCTCAGAGTTAGATACACTTTCAACCGGGAACCGCCAGACAGTCAAAGGTCTATCAACGTGGAGTTCTATCTCAATACCAAGCTGTCTGTTTCCCATAAACAGCCGGTTACAATTCTCAAACTGGCCCCGTGAATCCAGATGGACATCATCTATTGCACGATCGGGCAAACGGTAATAAGCGCTATCATTGTGCCCGCCGCCAAGAAGATTGATATTCCACTCACTGCCAAAGATAACATCAATGCTCGTACTGCCTTTGTTAATAAATCGATAGTTGATTCGCAGCTTTTCATCTTTATTCGACAAAACGACTGATTTATCCACCAATAAATCACCGGTTCCTTTATCAGTATTCAACACTGCACGCCGTTTTATTAATATATGCAGATCATGTCCTTTGTTTTCAACCAGTGTATCATATGCTTTTCCTGCAAATTCGCCGAGCTCTATGTATTTATTTTTTTCCAGGGCCTCAAGTGTTGTGTCCTTACCAAAGAAACGGTCAATCAAACTGT
This sequence comes from Chloroflexota bacterium, assembly GCA_026389695.1. GTDB lineage: Bacteria > Chloroflexota > Dehalococcoidia > GIF9 > UBA5629 > JAQUQM01. The sequence continues at coordinate 24,113 of JAPLHI010000037.1, read as the reverse complement.
TTCGGGGTAAGCTATCATAGACCAGATATTCTGTGAAGATGCTGTCTTTTACTTTTATACTATCGTGAATGCTGGCAATTTCTTTCTCACCCGCTGAATTTTCATGGTTTTTATGATTTTGAGTGATTGCTCTGTGATATGCTTCGGGTCTCCTGAATAAAGAGCACAGCAGATTGTATGCCTGGTTGCGCAAATCCCATTCAAAAATACTGCCACCGTCATCGGGGCTTATATATAAATTAAAATTACTTCCCTCAATCAGAATTTCTTGTCTGCCGTTACCGTCAAAATCGGCCTGACTCCACTTTAAGCCTTTACTAAAATTGTGTAAGATTCTATCTGCCTTATTCTCAGCCTGAATAAGATGTGTGTAGGTTATGGCCCTGATATCCGTTAAATAGATTCCCCCGAAAACACCGTGCCAGTAGGGGCAGTTACACTGTGCTTTCCACAATTCGTCAAGACCGCAATCAGATTTATTTATAGTACGCGCCCGGTAAACCTTATCATGAACATACAACATCTTTTTATACATGCGGTTTATCTCGGGATATTTAATCAGGAAATTGCGCCAGAAACCACAATACAAAAATTGTTTTATCTCAGTATTTTGTTCATCGTCCAGTTTATGTTTTAATTCCGTATATAACCAGGATTTTTCAGCCGGTAATGACCATTCCATCATCTCATCATATGAGGCGCAGGGCAGATAAATCCTTCCTGCCGGTGGGTGAGCCCTGGCATACTCACCGAGTTTGGTGACGTGTAACCAGTCAGAGTTATCCTCAATCGCTTTAAAAAAGTCCTCCATCCAGCCCTTTCCCCAGCAATGCTCACAAGTTTCGGGCCAGATACCGAATTTCTCACCATCATCACCCAAAACAGCTATTTTATCCGACGTTTCTGATGCTTCCTGCAGCAGATATTCGATCACTCTTGTTACCCTGTGCCAGGGAATAGCATAACGCAGGTATTTGCTGATGGGGAATATTTTGATATATCTGCCCTGCTCCTCGGTGTTAAAATAGCCGAAAAGATCTTCATCATCCATCCCCACCATCTTAAAAGCTGTATCATCGATGAGCGTCCACTTTACGCCCGCTTCAGCCAGTATCTTGGCAAGGTATGGTTCCCAGACACGTTCAGGCAGCCACATTCCATCCGGCTTATGACCAAACTCCTTTGTGATAAATGTACTTAGTTTTTCTATCTGGCCCGATTTATCTGTATCCGGAATTGCCGGTAATATAGGCTCATAATAACCGCCCCCCATAAGCCCTATCTGCCCTCTATCCAGCAGGATTTTAAGCAATGTGAGAAATTCAGGATGCTTTTGCTTCAGCCAGTCAAACAGGCACCCGCTATAGTGCAGGGATACTGCAATCTGCGGATGCCTTTCAAGAGCTTCCAGCATAGGGAGATAAGCAAATTGAAAAGCATCTTCAAAAACCCAGGGGAAATTGCCCACAGGCTGGTGATTATGTATGGCAAGTCCGAGGTATATCTGCTTCAAGGAACTATCCGTTTAATTCAATTCAAGACCTACTCATGTCTTCTGAATCTTATCAATTGCCGCCTTTAAAACAACCTTGTCGCCAACTTTATCAACATCCGCCACTTGAATAGTCAGTTTCCTGATGAATCCAGCTTTTACTACAATACCTGTCACAACCCATTTTTTTTCATCTATTACAACGTCTTTTATATATCCTACAACTTTAGCATTGGCATCGATAATCTCTTTGCCAAATAATTCTTTCACCTTCATATCCTGGTCCCTCCTTGATCCGAAGCAGAAAATCTGCGCAAACTTATTAATCCATATAAAGGTAATCTGTTACCTGTTCAAATATATGTCGAGCTGCCACAACCCTGTAATAATATTCTTTCTTGACTGCCTGATCGCAACCGCTCAACGAGATAGCTTTATACGCGTTAAGCAAGACCTCACGTTGCATAGCCAATCCACGATAAATCATATTGGCATTCCACATAGGCCGCTTGCTTGCCCACCAGAACTGGCAGCTATGCAGAGCAGTGTCAAGAGTATTTCTGGCCCTGGAAGCGAATTCCCGGCTAACTGAACTGTCAGCGACTTCCTCAGCTTTGCGCAATACCATCATGGTAAGATCCATATGCTCCCATTGCTTATTATGTACCGGGTTGTTTTTATCTTTCCAAAGAGGATAATAATTTTGCATTTTTATATCATCAGCAGAAGTGCTCCAGGAAGATGGCCTGGGACTTATTTTTTGTCCCCTCGGGAATATGTCCAGCAACCGACTGATCGTGACGATCTCAATCTCCTTTTGCTTACCTGCTGATTCATATTCAAACAACTTGCGATGCTGTTCAGCCAGCGGTTTTTGCTCACGCATAATTTTTGTTGAATCTGCCGCAGGCGTCAGCGTTTCATAAACCTCCGAGAGGAACAGCTTGTCCCAGTGCTGAATGTGATGTCCGAATGTTTCAGCATCCATAGCGGTAATGACATAAATGTCACCTTCGCCCTGGTGCAACTGTTTCAGATGCTCAATAAAACCATGCCCATCCAAGTCTTTGAAACTGATTTTATTACTCAGAATATCATCGCGGAAAAAAACGACTATTTTACCATCCACCTCGTCAATTTCGTGAATTACATCCATCGGCCATGACACCGGGCACGCAATCCCGCTCACAATCACCCACTCATGGCGAGATTCTATAATGGGACCTACAATATCCCTGGAATAACACATCTCGGGAGGAAAAAATCCCCTGGGTGCGTAAGAATCACCAAGATATTGCCTGTTTGTGATGTAGTTCAGCCTTATTTGCCGCTCAACTTCCTCTTTGGGTATTAAAGGTAAAATCGGGTGGTATTTACCGGAACCCGTAAATTCAATTTGGCCATTCTGAGCAAGCTTGCCCATTCTACTCAGAACGTCAGTATATCCATAAAGCCCGAGCATTTCAGTAAGCACACCATTTATATTAAAGGTAGCTTTGGCGTGCGGAAACTCATCAAAAACGTCAAGGATAGGACGGTAAGACTCATTACTGACCTTCATTAAAATCGACGGAGTCTGTGTAGGTGGCTGGTAAAAATGAAACAGCGGCGCCCAATAAATCATATTTTTCTTTAACTCCGTCTCCGTGATACATGAATAGCCGCACCCAGAAGACCAGCGTCGGTTCCCAACTGTGACCTGGTAACTTGCACCGTCTGAGACGGCAGTTTGAAGGCATGTTTTTTCATAGATAACCTTGCAGGTCTTAATATCATCTCTCCCATTTTCGATACCCCGCCACCAATCACAACGACATCCGGATTAAAGATATTGACTACATTAGCTAAACCAATTCCTAAATAATGCGCAGCGGTATGAACGACCTCACACGCCACAACATCACCCTTCCTTGCAGCTCTGGTTACGGTCTCTGCAGTGACATTGTCAATAAATCCATCAACCATCTCCGCAAGCAAGCTTTTCCTCCCGTTTTTCAGTAAATTTTTTGCCATCCGTGCAATAGCCGTTCCCGAAGCAAGCGCTTCAAGGCATCCTATTTTACCGCATTTGCATTCCGGCCCATTGGTATCAATTATCATATGCCCTATCTCTCCGGCACAACCATTACTACCTTCATATAACTCCCTATTGATAATGATTCCACCACCTATACCTGTACTTACCGTCAGATAAACCAGGTTATTTACGTCCGGATATTTTCCAAGCCGGTATTCTCCCAGAGCGGCTGCGTTTGCATCATTTACCAGGTATACAGGTAGCTTAAATTCATTGTATAACATATCTCGTAGGTTAACGTTGTGCCAGCGAGGTAGATTCGGCGATTCGACTACCAAACCATCCCTGATATCGATTGTACCCGCCACAGCCACAGCGATGCTACTAATATTTTGATTCCGGGCTTTACGTATGACATTGGATACAGAGGCTATAAGCCGCTTGATAACCTTAGCGGGTCCCTCCTCCGCCAGTGTCTGACAATATACACGAGATACTATTTCTCCATCCTGCCCGATTACGGCAGCAATAAACTTTGTCCCACCGATATCTATGGCAATAACCGGAGCTTTATTAGCCGGCATTTCTGGTGTGCTCCAGCGCTTTTTTATATAGCATTTCGTATTTTATTACCGGGTCATGCCAGGTAAAATCCTGCTTCATTATACGTCTGATAACTTTACTCCATGCCCTCCTATTATCGAAAGAGTGTAGCGCCCTTTTTAGAGTAGAGGTAAGTGCTTGAGCATCGTAGTCATGAAAAACAAATCCTGTCCCTTTACCCAGATCTGCGCTTAAATTATGTACGGTATCAGCCAGGCCGCCTGTAGCACGCGCTAAGGGAACAGTACCATAACGCATCGCGATTAACTGGCTCAGGCCGCATGGCTCCCAGCTCGACGGCATTAAAAATATGTCACTTCCGGCATAAATTAAATGCGCCATCCCGTTGTCAAATGTTATATGTGTTTTAATGTTACCCGGATATCTTTTTTCCAACGACTTCAATGCACTTTCGTAATAATCTTTACCTCTCCCCAGGAAGACAAATTGAACAGGTAGTTTTGAGATCAGATCGGGCACAGTCTGCAGAATGATCTCAAGTCCTTTCTGTTCATCTATTCTGGTAACCATGCCGACCAGCGGCACGGCGATATCTTCCTGCCATCCCGATAGTTGCTGTAATTTCCTCTTGTTGATTGCCTTGCCCGCCATTTCATCGGGAGAGTAATTCGCCGCAATTAATTTATCGCTCTGAGGATCGTATTCTTCGTATCCAAGGCCGTTGCGTATTCCAAAAAGGCTTTCTTTGCGAAAATTCAGTAAATCTTGCTGCCCATAGCCATACTCTTGCGTCAATATTTCCCTGGCAAAAGTTTCACTTACGGTACTAACCGCGTCTGCCCAGAGGATGCCCTGACTCATAAAGTTAAACGGGATCTGTTGATTCCCGGGCAGTCTCGCATGCCAGTAAGCAGCAAGGCCGGATTCATATAACATATAGTTATCAAAATTTCCCTGATATTTAATATTATGTATAGTAAAAACCGTTCTGTAGTTGTATCCCTTAAGTCTGACCAATAGTGGAATTAAAGCTGTATGCCAATCATGGCAATGTATGATATCGGGCTGCCATCCCAGGAAAGGCAAGATATCGCTCACCGCTATACAAAATACAAAGAATTTCTCAAGTTCATTTTCTCCATAAACGAGAGCTGAATTAGTAAAAATGTCCTCACTCACCAGATACGTTTTGATACCTTCAACAATGATCTGCTCAACGGTGATTTTGCGATATTTGCCAAGTGCCAGCACTGTAAAATCACTGAATACCCGCTCTGTTTTAAAACCGGAGAAGTCAATAAACCCGTATTTCGGAATGACTGTTTGCACTTCATGACCGGCTTTTATAAGCTCTTGCGGCAAAGACCGGGTGACATCGGCCAGTCCGCCTACTTTAGAAAGAGGAGCAATTTCAGCAGCTGCGAAAAGAATTTTCATCCCCGGCGTTATATCGGATATCTCCTCGGGATTTTGCTCTTTACCGTGTCTCCACTTACGACCGTCTTGGTTAAAAAGTCCGAGGCTTCCACCCATGGTTCAATCTTGCAATTCCTACCTATAATTACGTCTGAAGGAATCCTGGCGCCCTTGCCTACGAGTGTAATACCGATATTGAGATACTCCGGTTCTTCCTGATTCGGAGCGTAATCATCTCCTTCTCCTATATGGCATCCCCGGCTAACCCAGACCTGTTTGTCTATGATACTTTTGTCTATGTAAGAACCACGACCGATGGTCGTATCTTCAAAAATTATGGAATTTTTAACCTCTGCATCCTCTTCAATAAAAACTCTAGGTGAAATAATTGAGTTTATTACAGTACCGTTGATGATGGCCCCGTTACAAACCAGTGCTCTGCTGATTTGAGCTTTGGGGCCTAATTTCACAGGCGGATATCCCTGAAAAACTGTGCGTACCTCATTATCGGGGTTATACAGGTTAAGCTCGGGTAAATCAACTATTAAATCCATATTGGTTTGCCAGTAGGTTTCAATTGTTCCGACATCCCGCCAATATCCACGGAGGCGATAGCCGTAAACCTGGTATTTGCCTATCAGGTCGGGTAACACATTATGGCCGAAATCAAAACCTTCCTGCTTGCGCGCCATCTCCTCAAGTGCATCAATAAGCACACTTTTATTAAATACATAAATTCCCATAGAAGCGAGCCGGCTTTTGGCGACTTTGGGCTTTTCTTCAAAATTTACAATTCGCTCATTATGGTCAACCGTGATTATGCCGAACCGTGAAGTTTCTTCCTGGGCTACTTCATAAACCGCGACCGTAACATCGGCATGCCTGTTTCTATGTGCGGTTAACAGTTGATCGTATCGCATGTTATAAATATGATCTGCGGAAAGTACGAGTATTTCGTCCACACGTTGGTCGATTATATAGTATATATTCTGATATACGGCATCGGCAGTACCCTTATACCAGTCCCTTGCTGAACGGCTGAGAAATGGCTGCAGTATAACCACCCCACCCTGAGCCTTGTCCATATCCCATGGTCTGCCTACACCGACATGCTGGGCCAGCGACCGCGGATTGAATTGAGTTAGAACAGCAACATTATATATGCCGGAATTAGCGCAGTTACTCAGTGTAAAATCTATGATGCGGTATTTACCACCGAATGGTACGGCGGGCTTAGCACGCTCGGCAGCCAAAATACTGAGGCGTTCACTAGCACCCCCTGCCAGAATTACAGCTAAAACCCTCTTCATATCCGAAATTTCCACCTGGCTTCAACCCAAATTTTATCCAAATAAACTTTATTTGTCGATTAAGCTCTGCATAATTCTGTAACCAGCAAATTCAAGGCTAATTCACAGCCCCGTACTTGAGCATCCTGTGCAGCATCAACTGAGCTTCTTTTATTTTGCCCTCGAGAACGGCATCAACAAGCGCAAAAATATTCTCCTCGCGCGAAATACTTGATATTTCCCTAACATCGCTCTCAGTTATCTCTCTATCGCCACAAAATGTAGCTAATTTTTCTATCTCTCCGCTTAACGCCCATAAATCCCCGCCGATAAACTCGATAAGGAGCGCTACTGCCGGGCTCTCAATTCTCCCACCTCTCTCCGCTGTGTACCCTTTTATCCATGTCTGCAATTCTTTTCCCTTTAATTCATTGAGTTGAAATACTTTGTCCGCCAGAAGAGAAAGACTCTTAAAAATGGCGTTATGGCCTTTACTATCCAGGTCAGAATCAAAAATCACAAGCACGGTTGTGGGCGGCATCCTCTTTATATAGGCCGCGAGATCATGCCAATCTTTAAGTTGGTTATTACCTTCACCCGCACTGCCTTCGCTGACTCTCGTTTGCTTTTCTCCGGATTGAAAGCGTTTCAGCAATCCTTCGACTATCACCAGCCTGTTAGGCAGCATGAAAGGAACCGCAGCGCATATTTCTGTCAATTCCCTGAAAGTAAGCTTTCTGCCATCGAGTACTGCTGTATTTACAGACAACATCTCCGTGTTTCCCAATCCCCTCTTTATATCCTGTAATGCCTGATAGCAACTAAAATTGTCATCGCCAACAATTATGTAAAACATGACATCCTCTAATATACTTTAAATGTTCAAGCCATCCTTGATAAGTCGCCCGTTAATTGTATAATAATGTAATAACTGTTGCTCATATTTCAATATTTTAGAGGTGGAATGATGCTGGTTGAGAAACTGCTGGGAAAAGAGGTCATAGGATCACACGGAGATAAAATCGGCAAAGTTTCAGATATAGATATTGATTTGTTTTCAGGAAAAATCAAGAACATTATTATCGGCGCAGGGATAGGTAAAAAATATAAAATTAAACTGGATGATATCGTCGCCACGGGCGATACTATGATAATCAGGCTTAATTCTGAGGAGCTGAATCAAAAAGCATCCAAGTCGAAATAAATTAATCCAGCTATTGCCCGGGCTATATTTATTTGAGCCTTCGCCAGCTCGCGAGATTACGCTCCTTTTTACTTTCAGAGTATCATTTATAGAAACCATATCACTTTCATCCGGAGGTAACTTTTGCTGACCAGAGAAAAAATAATTGAAGCCTTAAATGACGTCCTTGTACCAGGCATTACAAACAGTATCGTACGTATGAACCTGGTGCAGGATATAGTATTAGCTGATACTAAACTTAAGCTTACCCTGGCTTCCACGGCTCTCAATGAGGACGCCCGGAACTGGATAAAAGAAAAAATATTTGAACTACTAAAGAAGCTGGACAAAGCTGTCGAGATAGAGGTGGAGTTCATCGAAAAAAGGCCTCTTGAGCTTAACAGCGTTAAAAACGTCATCGCAATAATGAGCGGCAAGGGAGGAGTGGGTAAATCTCTGGTAACCAGCCTCACGGCTATCGCTCTGTGCAGGCAGGGATATGACGTAGGGATTCTCGATGCAGACATCACAGGTCCCAGCATCCCCAAGATGTTCGGAATGAATACCCATCCGCAGGGCACCGAAAGCGGAATTTTGCCCGTACTGTCGGCCAACGGCATCGAAATCATTTCCATCAACCTTTTCCTTCCCAGCGAGGACGAGGCTGTTATCTGGAGGGGTCCGATGATAGGAAAGGCTATCACACAGTTCTGGGAAGATGTGCTCTGGGGAAAGCTCGATTACCTGCTGGTTGACCTACCACCCGGAACAGCAGACGCGCCTCTGACTGCGCTGCAGGTACTGCCGATCAACGGTGCAATAATTGTCTTCACGCCCCAGGATCTAACCACGATGATCGTAAAAAAAGCGGTAAAAATGGCGCAACAAATGGATAAAACCATCCTCGGTGTAGTAGAGAATATGAGCTACTTGTATGTCCCGGAACTTCAAAAAAAGATCGAGATCTTTGGCAAGAGCCGCGGTGATGAAATGTCCAGGGCGGCAGGTGCACCTTTGCTGGCCAAGATACCCATTGACCCGAAGCTTGCTCTCCTCTGCGATGAAGGCCATATAGAGAGATACGACTCTGAGGTACTTACGTCATTTAGCAGTGCTCTGTTTAAGGTAATCCCCGGGAAAAATGCATAATTTGCAAATTTAAACATGGACCACAAGTTCGACAAGCTGGACGAATATATCCTGGGCAATCCGCAAGGTAAATACTCCAGGCTATTCCTGGAGCACGCGCTGCATCCCAAAAATGTGGGCAATCTTGAGGGAGCTAATGGATTTGCTGCAGTCCCTGGGCATGACGGGAACGTAATGGAGATATGGCTCAGGTTTGATGATGATATTATAGAAGACGCTTCATTCTGGACTGATGGTTGCGGCACTACTATTGCCTGCGGCAGCATAACAACCGCTATCATAAAGGGTAAGAATATCGAGCAGGTATTGAGCATAGATGAGGAATACATATCAACGGCGCTGGGCGGGTTACTGGTTGAAGGTTGTGTCTGCGCCAGGCTGGTTGCCGATACACTGAAAGCTGCTGTCTTAGACTATATCTCTTTCAGGAAAGAGCCCTGGCGGCGCAATTACAATAGACTCTAATACCTATTACTTTGGCAGTATCAAAAACCGCCGTCTAAATCTTACATACCTTGATTTTAATGCGGTTAAAATATATACTCAATAGGCGGTTTCTCTGGTATGGCAAGTAACCTATATACCTTCTCAGGCTAATTGGCCCGCTTCCAGGAGTTAAAAAATGGCTTATAATCCGTTCGAAGAAGGAGACAATGAACTCGAAGGTTCCATGGATCTAGAGATGATCCGTGATAACCTGATATCCGAGCTGAAGTCGATCAATGAATACGAAGCACAGGTTGAGATGCTCGATAATAAAGAGGCCACGGACACCATTGAGCAAATTCTGGAGGATAAAAAAGTACACGTGGCCAAGTTAATTAAACTGATAAAGCTCCTTGATCCCGTCCAGGCGGAAAAACTCAATAATGAATTTAAGGTAGAATAAATATGGCACACAAACCCAAACTTAAAGCGGTAAAAAAGAACCGCGGAAAAACCAAGAGCAGCAAGCGTAATATCGTTAAAAAGATCACCGCATAAATAAAGGTGGAGATACCGGCTTGAAGGTATTGGTTATCGGCAATGGAGCGCGAGAACATGCCCTCACATGGAAAATTTCTCAGAGCCCCCGCGTCGATAAGCTTTATGTAGCCCCCGGCAATGCAGGTACCGCCGGCATTGCTCAAAACCTGAATATTGCTGCGTCAGACCTTGTTGCTATCGTTAAAAAAGCCAAAGAACTGCGCGCAGACCTGGTTGTGGTCGGCCCGGAAGCCCCTCTGGCTGCAGGAATCGTCGACCAGCTTCAACAAGCAGGTATACCGGTTTTTGGCCCCTCTCTCGCTGCCGCCCGCCTGGAATCAAGCAAAGCATTTTCCCGGGAACTTATGCAAAAATACGGTATTCCCTGTGCCGACGGCAAAACGTTCACAGATTATAGAGAAGCAAGAAGCTACCTTGAAAAGCAGCCCGTGCCGGTAGTGGTTAAAGCCGACGGTCTGGCAGCCGGCAAAGGAGTAACCGTAGCTTCAACCAGGGAAGAAGCTCTGGGAGCCCTTCAATCCATCATGGAAACTAAAATATTCGGTAAAGCTGGTGATACGGCTATCATCGAAGAATGCCTTTTCGGTAAAGAAGTAAGTCTGCTGGCGTTTACAGACGGGAAAACCGTTGTCCCTATGGTTCCGGCCTGCGACTATAAAAGAGTCTATGACAATGATAGAGGACCTAATACAGGCGGCATGGGCAGCTACAGCCCACCCGGATTTTTTGACTATGATATGATACTTAAGGTTACCGAGGCTATTATCAAACCAACCATATACGCCATGGACAAAGAAGGTTCGCCGTATAAAGGCGTTCTATACACAGGATTGATTATGACCGACGCGGGACCAAAAGTTCTGGAGTTCAATGCCCGCTTCGGCGACCCTGAGACACAGGTCATACTGCCCAGGCTGAAGACCGACCTTGTCGATATTATAATGAGTGTAGTGGATGAAAAACTCGATTCCCTGAACATAAAATGGATGAATGACGCTTGCGTTGGTGTGGTTCTGGCATCCGGTGGATATCCCGGAGATTATATAATCGGGTCCCCGGTGGAAGTTTCCACTAAACTGGATAAAGATATCAACATATTCTACGCCGGTGCAAAAAAGCGGGATGGCGGACAGATAGTAACTGACGGAGGCCGTGTACTTACGATCACCGCCACCGGTAAAACCATGAAGGAAGCCAGAGATAAGGTATACCGTAACATTCAACATATACGCTTCGATGGCAGCCACTATCGTAAAGATATCGCGGCCAGGGAGGTCACTTGATGGCAATGGTTGGTGTTGTTATCGGCAGTAAGACAGACGAGCAATATATACAGCCTGCCCTGGAAATCCTTAAAGAGTTCAAAATAGATTACGAATTATCTATAGTATCGGCCCACAGGAAGCCGGAAAAAGTTCGCCAGTACGCAATTGAAGCCAAATCAAAAGGATTCCACATTATCATAGCGGCAGCGGGCAGCGCCGCCCATTTGCCGGGAGTGATTGCCTCGTGGACAACATTACCGGTTATCGGGGTACCGCTGCCTACCAGTGAACTTAAAGGGGTAGATTCCCTTTACTCCATCGTGCAGATGCCGGGCGGAGTGCCGGTAGCCTGTGTCGGCATCGGCTCATCGGGAGCAAAAAACGCTGCCCTGTTGGCAGCGCAAATACTGGGCATAAAATATGACCATATACACAAATCTTTTGAAGAATATAAGCGAAAACTGGCAGAATCGTGAGGTCTTTAAAATATGATTGAACGCTATTCCAGATCCCGTATGAAAAAGGTCTGGTCCGACAAGAACAAATTCGATAAATGGCTGCAGGTGGAAATTGCCGTATGTGAGTCCTGGGCTGATCTGGGGAGGATACCCGCGGAGGCCATTCGGGGCATAAAAAAAGCATCGGTCGATATGAACCGTATGGCTGAGATCCTGAAAGAAACTCACCATGATGTGACCGCATTCCTGAACACTATCAGCGAGAGCATTGGTGAAGAGTCACGGTTCGTTCACCTGGGGCTTACATCATCGGATGTCATGGATACGGCGCTTGCGCTCCAGCTAAAAGAGGCAGCGGATATATTGGTTGAAGACGTTGTCACGTTGATTAAAGTACTCGAACAGAAGGCCGTCCTGTTTAAGGACACAATTATGATCGGCCGTACCCATGGTGTTCATGCCGAACCAATCACGTTTGGACTCAAATTAGCCCTGTGGGCACAGGAGATGAAACGCCATCTTCACAGGCTTGAGGAAGCGAAAAAAGCTGTCAGTGTAGGGAAGATATCCGGCGTTGTAGGAACATACGCGGCAGTTCAACCTGAAATCGAGGTAAAAACCTGTGCCCGCCTGTGCTTGTCGCCGGCGCCTGTCTCAAACCAGATAATCCAGCGCGATCGCCATGCCCAGTTCGTCACAACTCTGGCTATCATCGCCAGTTCTTTGGAAAAATTTGCCACGGAAATACGGGCCTTACAGAGGACGGAAATACTGGAAGCGGAAGAACCCTTCTCTACCGGCCAGACCGGGTCATCAGCCATGCCTCATAAACGTAATCCCGAGCTGTGTGAGCGCGTCTGCGGTCTCGCCCGCTTAATCAGAGGATACGCGCTGACATCCATGGAAAATATTGCTCTCTGGCATGAGCGTGATATCAGCCATTCATCCAATGAGCGGGTTATTTTACCTGATTCGTGTCTCGCCCTCGATTACATACTGGATATCTTTACAGGTGTAATGAAAGGATTACAAGTCTATCCCCAAAATATGAAACGTAACCTCGAATTGACACAGGGCCTGATATTTTCACAGAATGTTATGCTTGCGCTGGTGGGGAAAGGGATGAGCCGGCAGCAAGCTTATGAACTAACGCAACGCAACGCTATGAAGGCCTGGCAAAACAGGACGCCCTTTATAGATCTGCTAAAATCCGACCGTGATGTCATGGCTCTTCTTACAGAAAAAGACCTTAAGGCAATTTTCGACTACCAAAGGTTCCTGAAACATATCGATAAAATCTTCGTAAGGTTGGGTTTGACCGGTAAAAAGCGCAGGCCTTCAAATAAAAAATAGGAGAAATTACTTGTCTGTTATTCTTCGTACTAAACTTAATCTACCCTCGTTTGGACGAGGTAAAGTCCGAGACACATACCAGATTGGTGAGAAGCTGTTGATCCTTGCCACTGATCGCATCTCTGCTTTTGACGTTGTCCTGCCGTCGGGAATTCCTGATAAAGGTATCGTACTTAATCAAATATCAGCGTTCTGGTTTGCCAGGACGTATCATGTAGTCCACAACCATATGGTTGAGTCGATCGAAAGCCAGAGGGCTTTGAAAAAATATTCAACTCCACGGTTCAGTCTTCCTGAGTCTGTACTAGGACGTTCCATGGTAGTATTCAAGGCCAAACGCATACCCGTCGAATGTGTTGTACGCGGATATATCGCGGGCTCCGCATGGTCCGAATATACTAAGTCAGGCACAATCAACGGCATCAAAATACGAAAGGGACTTAAAGAAAGCCAGGAATTACCGGAACCGCTGTTCACACCCACTACCAAGGCGGAGGCAGGCCATGATCTGCCGATGAGCAAAAAAGAGTTAGCCGACCTTGTGGGAAAGTCTGCGGCAGTTGAGCTTGAAGAAAAAAGTATTGCCGTCTATCAATTTGCGCGTGATTATGCCCTGGAACGCGGCATTATCATAGCAGATACCAAGTTCGAATTCGGCTATGTCGACGATGAGATTGTCTTGATCGATGAGCTGTTAACCCCTGATTCAAGCCGTTTCTGGGATGCCAGCCGTTATAAGTCGGGGCGGTCACAGCCGAGCTACGATAAGCAATTTGTGCGCGACTGGCTTATTTCTTCAGGATGGGACCAGAAACCCCCGGCTCCCGCCCTTCCCAAGGATATTATTTTGTCCACAGCGGAGCGTTACCGGCAGGCATATTTTCTGCTGACCGGGAGGATTTTGAAAAATGTATTTAGCTAAAGTCTATATAACACTGAAACCGACGGTTAATGATCCTCAAGGTCTTACAATAAAGGGGGCGTTGCACACACTCGGTTTTGCGTCAGTTCAGGATGTGCGGGCAGGCAAATACATTGAGCTTCAAATTGAAGAGAAAGACCTAACCCTTTGTGTCCAGCCTTAGGGGTGCAGTCCACTATTCACCGGGAATGATATAGCGGATCGTCAATTTTGGCTTGCCGGAACCTACATCAATGTAATTGCTGGCGCTATCCGGGTTCATTTTCTCTGCACCGGATGTGGAGGAATAGTCAAGGCGAGCATAGTAATAATATTTCTCAAATTGCAGCCTTAACTGATAACGGTCGTTACGGGCATCCGCCTGTTTCTGAACAGTAATAACGAAATCCGGGGAAGAAAACGGTACCTGAGGCATCATGGTCATTACAGAATTATAATTCCAGTTAAAAACGTAACCCGCAGGATTCATAACCATGTAATTACTTCCCCTTAGACTGCTTCCATATTGCTGATTATATATTATTAGAGAGCCCTGCCAGGGAAACGGAGAGCCGTATACAGTAGAGTTCGAAATATCCAGCTCTACACTCTTAATGATTGCATTGGGAGGTATAGTCGATATATCGAAACTGAGGAAGCCCTGCATCTGCAGTTGTAATTCATTTTGGCCTACCAGGACTTCATCAAGAACAGTGCGATCCTTGCGTACGGTGCCATCCTCAGCGGCAATAGAATAGGTGGTCAAAACATGCAGTGGAACCGTGGTTACGTCAACTTTCACCGTTGCATTTACCACACCCTGGTCGTTGGTAGCTATCAATGTATACAAGGTATCATGCATGGGGCGTATGGTCCGGCTCCCGCTCAAGGATACATCTCCTATATCCGGATCAATCTTGATCCTGCCGGAACCCGCGACATCCCAGGTAAGATTAGTCTGCTCACCTACCCTTATAGCAGGCGGAGAGGCAGTAAAAACTCTGATCACCATTTTGGTCGGCCCGCCGGGAACCAGTACTTCTACATTAGTACCTACATCATTCGACCAGCTGCCATAATTGTCCTGAACTTTCAACCAGATAGTATGCTGCCCCGCACTTAATGCCGTAGTATCAAAACTTGCCATCGTACTGAGATCGCCGTTAATGCTTGAACGCCATGAGTAGGCTACAATTTCACCCGATCCCGACACCCCATGCCCGACAAAGGCGATTTTATCGCCGGCATAAATCTGCGACGAGGAAACAGAATCAATATAAGCTAAAGGAGGTAATTTGGTTACAACCGGCTTCGCGCACCCCGCCATCACCGTAACAAGTATGATGATGGGTAAAGCCCATTTCATCAAATCGACACCTCCTTAACTAGCATCTTTTCCACAATCTAACATTGTATGCAAAGCTTGTCAATAATTTTCTACTTATTTATTTTCTTTTTTACCTGATCCAGTACCTTACTCATGGTTTCACCTGCTTTGCCGTCGATACGCACATCCGCCTGCGAATCCATGGGTGTAGAGCCCAGGTTAATTATCACCAATCGTGCACCGGCATCCCTGGCATACATGGGTATGTAGGCCGCAGGATAGACGATCAGGGTTGAGCCGATAACTATGCAAAGATCGCATTGACTGGCGCGTTTAGCCGCTTCGTTGAGCACCCACTGCGGTAAGGCCTCGCCGAAAAACACGGCATCCGGCTTCAACATGCCCTTGCAGTGTTCACATTCAGGGATCTCCTCAGTTTCCACCCGTACAATGATCTCCGCCATGGGAAAGCGTTTATTGCAGCCAAGGCAACGCACAAATTGCATATTACCATGCAGTTCGAATACTATTTCCGGTGTATTTCCGGCAACCTGGTGCAGGTTATCGATATTCTGAGTAATCACACAGTCCAGCTTGCCCAGCTTTTCCAGCTCCACAACGGCATGATGCGCCGCGTTCGGCTTCGCCTCCTTGACTAAACCGCCCTCCGCCAGCAGCCGCCACTGCATTTTCCTGACCTCCGGCTTAGCTATAAATTTCTGTATGGTGAAGTCATCGGGGTCGTACTTGTTCCAGATACCGTCCTTCCCTCTGAAATCAGGTATCCCGGATTCGGTGCTGATGCCGGCGCCTGTGAATACCACCACACGCTTGGATTCTATAATCAGATCCGCTGCCTTTTCAGCTAAAAGTTCGATATTGCCTTCGGTCACATTATGCCGCCTGTTGAGTAGTTCGCTTAGATATACAAACGATTATACATAGTTTAGCACCTCTGTTATATTATATCTATGAACACGAAACCAGATATAGCAACATATCTAAAACAGCGCCTTAAAACCCGCTTTGTCGGCAGGGAATTGCACTACCTGGAAAGCGTCACATCGACCATGGATGTAGCCAGGGAACTGGCGGAGAAAGGCTCCCCCGAGGGTACGGTTGTCATTGCCGGTATGCAAAAAGCGGGCCGGGGCAGGCTGGGCAGAACATGGTTCTCGCCTGAAGGTAGCCTGGCCCTGTCTGTTATCCTGAAGCCGTCAACGGATGAGATGCGCTTCTTGCCCGCCGTGTCCTCCCTGGCGGTATTTCACACGATTAAAAAGCTGGGCGTACAGGCGCAGATTAAATGGCCCAATGATGTGCTTATCCAGGGTAAGAAGGTTTGCGGCATCCTCATCGAAAGCCAGCTTGAGTCCGGAGAATTACGCTATGCCATCCTTGGCATCGGTATCAACGTCAGCTTCGATATACGGAAATATCCCGAAATAGCGGAAATAGCCACCAGTATCTCGGCGCATTTAAAGCAAGAGGTCAGTGTAAACGACGTTATTATTATTTTGCTCACCGAACTGGAAAGGCTTTATCAAAAGGTTGCGGAAGCGCACCATCTGCAAAAGGAATGGATGGAAAACATGGAAACCATCGGCAGGCGTATCCGCGTGAACATGAATGGCTCTATTAAAGAGGGGGTAGCCGAAACCATTAATCAGGCAGGCAACCTGGTGCTGCGCCGGGACGACGGATCAGTCATGGAAATCATAGCTGGCGATGTTACGATAGTAAAAGATTGAAATACTGCAGGGATCTACCTTCAGGCGCGTCTGTTCTTTTTAGTTGTCTGTATTAAAAGGGTGGATATAAACGCGGGCAGGTCTAAAGACCTGCCCCTACGATTTCTTACCAAACTTAACCTGTTTCCGCTACTTTTTCTGCCCTTCCGGCAGCTTGTTCAACAGGGGCATGATGAGATCGATCGGTAACGGGAATACGAGGGTATTCGTTTTCTCGGTCGAAATAGTGATCAGAGTCTGTAAATAGCGTAGTTGCATTGCGGCCGGCTGACTGGAGATGATCCTGGCCGCCTCTGCCAGTTTCTCAGCGGCCTGGGCTTCACCTTCGGCATGGACGATTTTGGCCCTGCGTTCCCTTTCGGCCTCCGCCTGGGCCGCCATAGCCCTCTGCATCGTCTCGGGAAGCTGGACATCCCTTACTTCCACCATACTCACTTTTATACCCCAGGGCTCGGTTCCTTCATCAATAAGGGCCTGCAGCTTTTCATTCACCTTGTCCCTATGTCCCAATAAATCTTCGAGGTCGCTCTGGCCTACCACATTTCGCAGGGTGGTCTGGCAGAGCAGAGATGTAGCCCTTATATACTGCTCGACATTGAGTATGGCCGATTCCGGTTTCATGACGCGGAAATATACGACCGCGTCCACTTTTACCGTGACGGTGTCCATGGTGATGCACTCCTGCTGCGGCACGTCCATAGTCACCACGCGCAATTCCACCTTAACCATGCGCTCGATAAACGGGATCAACAAAATAAGTCCCGGTCCCCTTACACCCACATACCGCCCCAGGCGGAAAACCACACCGCGTTCATACTCGTTGACGATCCTGATAGAGGTGAACAGTACCATCAGTATAAAAATGGCCAGAATTACTATTCCAACAAAGTCCATATTTACCTCCCTATTTCTTCCTGGTTACGAATAGCTTGAGATTATCTATTTTCTGAATTACTACTTCTTCACCCGGCTGCGCGCTTCCGCTGTCCAGTTTCGCGGTCCACAGTTCACCTTCGACGAGCACCATACCCTTAGGTTCCAGCGCTGTTTTTACGGTGGCCGACTGGCCGATCATGCCCTCACGCCCTGTGGTTACCTTCCGCCTCTGTCCCCTCACGGTTGCCCAGACCAGGAAGGCAACAAAGCAGGCGAAGAATATCGCTACAACGGCAATAAGTCCCGTATCTATCTGCATGGAAGCTTCACTTTCACTGAAAAGTATTAATGAGCCGATCACCAGAGATATTATTCCACCGGCTGTCAGTATACCATAGGCAGGCACAAAAATCTCAGTCACGAACAACCCGATAGCCAGTAAAATCAATAATACACCCGCCCAATACGCGTTTAATACACCCAGCGCGTAGAAAGCAAAGAAAAGGCAGATGCCCCCGATCACACCAGGGAAGATCAGGCCGGGATTGGATACTTCAGTGATAATACCGATGGACGCGACGGAGAGCAGCATGTAAGCAACGTTGGGATGGCTGATCATGTGCAGGAATTTCTCGACCCCGTTCATATCGCTTTTTATAACTGCTGCGCCTTCGGTTTTGATCGTCACCACCCGGCCGTCGGCAAGGGTAACCGTCCTGCCGTCGATCTGTTTTATCACATCGGCGAGATCCTCTGCAAAAAAGTCAACCAGCTTCGCTTCAACGGCCTGCGATGCTGTGAAAGACTTGCTTTCCCGCACCGCTGCTTCCACCAGCGCAGGATCACGGCCGCGTTTTTCCGCTATGCTCTGTATCCAGGCCACAGAGTATTCCGTGGCCTTTTTTTGAACGTCGGCAGGCATTTCCTCTCCCATGCTCACAGGGTGCGCCGCCCCGATGCTGGTGGCAGGCGCCATAGCCGAGAGGTGAGCAGATATGGTAATAAAAGTTCCCGCCGATGCCGCCCAGGCGCCGTGCGGAGAGACATAAACCACCACCGGGACCTTAGCATTCATAATACGGCGGACGATATCTTCGGTGGAATTGAGAAGCCCGCCGGGAGTATCCAGCTGGATGATGCAGGCAACGCTGCCTGCCTGCTCCGCCTCCTCTATGCCGCGGCTGATGTAATCGGCGACCACGGGGACGATATTGCCCTTCACCTGGAGCACGCGGATTTCACGTCCATTCGCGTTTGCACTTCCGCTAGCGATGGAAAGCACCAGGCCAAGAGCTAAACAGAGGAGATAGATTGCCCTGAATATGTGTCTGAACAGCACCCCTATATTGTATACCAGACAGCGCCGGGAGGTTGAATTATGCGATTAGCTGTGGGGGTGGAGTGCTGCACTCCCACAGCTAAAAATGAGAAGAAGCCCGGATTACCACCCCGTAATGGGAAACTGCAGTTCCGTTACGTATTTATTGGGATCCTGGCTTTGCGCCGGCCCCTGCACATAGACTTCCCTGTTGGGAGCGGCAAGCTGATAAACGTTCCTGAACATCCAGGCAATCAGGGTTTTATACGCTTCCTCAGATTTTTCGTACGACCCCCTGTACGTAAGGCAGGCTGCCTTATCCACGCGGGGCAGATCCCTCACCTTTATTCTATCGGTAGTTTCAACGCTGCCCTCGACGGGCACGGCCACCTCAATATCCACATCCTTCTCCCTATATTCCATATCATGGAATATAGCCAGTGGAGAGCCGACCATCTTTGCCTGCCGCCCCATCAAATAACTGACCAGTTCAATAAAAAGGGGATAAATATCGGCATATGTGGGAACAGTTTGTCTTAACGAGGCCACGGTTTGCACCTCTAATGGTTTAACCTCAACATCACCTGCAGGCATGGCATCCTCCTTCTCTATCTGTTTGACCCATTCCTCCATCAGACCGAGCCGCACCCGGTAATCGCGTAAGCGCCGGCTGAGCTCAACCTGCTTGATGTTAAGCAACTGGACTATATTTTCATCCGACAGCTTGTTATCAAGCAACCTGGACACCTCATCCAGGGAAAGTCCAAGCCCTTTGAAAACGATTATTTTGTTCAATCGCGGCAGCTGGTCTGCGGAGTAGTAACGGTAACCTGTGTGCGTGTCTATCTGCGCCGGCTTCAGCAGGCCGATTTCATCGTAATACCGCAGGGCCTTAATTGTTACATACCCCATCCTGGCGAATTCGCCGATCTTGAGCATTTCCCGCTCTCCCTATAATTATTCTTTGTGAAGGCCTTCACAGACAGTATAAAGTCTCCTGTATGGGTAGAGTCAAGGGGGTAATATAACGGTCCAAAAATATTTCTTGAGAATGCGGGCACCGTCGTTTTTTTCAACGCACAAATTGTAGCTGTGATACTATTAGTGTAGAATTATGCGACTTCACAAAGGATAAATTTATATGGAAACTCAAAGGTGTAAAGGCGCGCGCGACCTGTTAGCGGAAGATATGGAACGCTTCCGGCAGGTAGAAGATGCCTTCCGCAACTCGTGTATCAACTGGGGCTACAGGGAAATCAAAACCCCCACCCTCGAATATATACACCTGTTTACAGCCGCTGGTACGCTCACGCCGGCCATGCTCAGCCGTGTCTATTCCTTCCTCGACTGGGACGGCTGGGGCGGAGAGCGTGTCGTGCTGAGGCCTGACGGCACTATACCTGTGGCCAGGCTGTACAGTGAA
The DNA here is from genome assembly GCA_026389695.1 of Chloroflexota bacterium. Lineage (GTDB taxonomy): Bacteria > Chloroflexota > Dehalococcoidia > GIF9 > UBA5629 > JAQUQM01. The sequence goes on along the minus strand of JAPLHI010000037.1, from coordinate 3,344 downwards.
AACCTTACAGGGGCTAAAATCGCCCGCCTCTGCTACGTAACCAACGTCTTCGCCTTCGAGGAAACGGGCAAGGAGAACCGCGAAAAATGGCAGTGCGGCGTGGAGCTGCTGGGTGACGGCAACCCCACCTCGGAAGCGGAGATCATAGCTCTCGCGCTGGAAGTACTCAATACCCTGGGCATTTCCCGTATTGCACTTAAGCTCTCACACGCAGGTGTCCTTAAGGCCCTCGTCGCAGAGCTTAAGCTTAGCGCTGAAGAAAAGGCCAACCTGCTGGACGAAATCCTGGAGGGTAACTGGCAGGCGCTGTCCAGAGTGAACAGTAATAAAAAGATCTCGGCGACTATCTCCGCCATTATGAACCTCAAAGGGAAATCCGGCAGTTTCCTGCTGAACCTTATGGCTATGCCTGAAATATCAGGTAGCCTCAAGAAGGAACTGGAGAAGTTTGCCAAAGTAGCCGGGCTGCTCGATACGCTGGGGTACCGCTACGAAATCGACTTCACCTCGATCAAAGGCTTCGAGTACTACACCGGCCTTTGCTTCAAGATACGCGCCGGCAACACCAGGGTATGCAGTGGCGGCAGGTACGATAACCTTGTCAGCCTGGTGGGCGGCAGCAATGTGCCCGCCTGCGGCTTCGCCCTGTATCTGGATGAACTGGCCGCACGGGTTAAGCCGTGGTCCAGACAGAAAGCGGAAAAGACCGTCATAGTCAGGACGGAAACTACCGGTACCACAGCTATCAAGGAAGCGTTCAAGCTTTCCGGCGCCCTACGCAACGCCGGGCTGATAGCGGAACTGGATTTCCGCGGCAGCCAGCTCGACTCCCGCTGGGAGGTAACCGTTCAAGAAAAGAAGCAGGGCTATATGGTTAAAGATAAGACCAAAAACCTGCCAAAGAAAGCCGCGGACGTCAACGAGGTCATTAATATCATCGGGGGTTTCGGGAAAGTTGGTAAGTAGTATTGCTCAGGATACCAGGCTGGCATTGCCCAAGGGTAAAATGCTCTCCCGGACCGCAGGGTTTTTAAGCGACATCGGCCTGGGATTCGAGGACTATACCTCCAAAACACGCATCTACCGCATGCGCTCACAGACCATGCCCTCGCTATCAGCCAAGATGCTCAATGAAAGGGACATCCCTGTGCAGGTTGCCATCGGCAACTACGACTTCGGCATCTGTACTTCCGACTGGCTTCAGGAGCTCCATGCGAGGTACCCCGCCAGCAATGTAGTCAAGGTCTGTGACCTGGACTACGCTAAGGCTGGCATTTATCTGGCCTGCGCCCGAGATGCGACATTCTCAGTGGATACCCTGCGAGACAGCGATACCGCCGTGTGCATAGTGACGGAATACCCGGCGCTGGCCGAGGCCGCCGCGTATAAAATGAGGCTGAAAAAGTTCCGCATCTTCCCGCTGTGGGGTTCGGCAGAGGCTTACCTGCCGGAAAATGCCGACCTTGCCATCGTTAGCTCCGCGGATGAAGGCGGGCTTGCTGCTTTAAACCTGCGATCTGTCAAAAAGATAGGCGACAGCAGCGCCTGCATCATTGCCAGCAGGGAAAGCCTGCAGACCGCCGACTTCAGCCGCATACTGGCGCTGTTTACCTCGGCGCTCAAAAGCGGTGGAAAATCCCGGGCGGAAACTACAAAATCCTCAGCCGTAATCACCAACGATTATGTTCCCGTCGCAGCGGATGGCAATATCTGGCTGGCGCTGGCCGACGGCCACCAGCAGGTACACACCGCCGCCTTCCTGGAAAAAGCGGGCATAAAAATGACCGGATACTCTAAGGATGATATGCGACGACGCCCGGCCAGCAGCCTGGACGGGGTCAATATCAAAGTGATCAGGCCGCAGGACATGCCGCAGCAGGTGGCCAACGGCAACTTCGATGTGGCCGTTACCGGCAGGGACTGGCTGCTGGATCACCTCTACCAGTTTCCCTCGAGCCCGGTTGTTGAGCTGGTTAATCTCGGCTTCGGCAGGGTCAGGGTGGTTGCCGTGGTTAGCGAAGATGTCCCCGCCGATTCTATCGAAGACATCAGGGATCTGATCCAACGCGGTGATTTGACGCCGCTCAGGATAGCATCCGAATACGTGAATATCGCCGATAAATACCTGCGGGACAGGCACATCGCGCGTTACCGGGTGATACCCACCTGGGGCGCCACCGAGGTTTACCTTCCCGAGGATGCTGATATGCTCATCGAGAACACGGAGACAGGCCAGACGCTTGCCAGGCACAGGCTCAAGATCATAGACACACTCTTCGAATCCACCGCCTGCCTCATCGCCAACCGGCAGAGCCTGATATCTCCGAAAAAAAGAAATAAGATCGAGAAACTGGTTAAAATATTCCGCGGTACCTCAGGATAAAGTTGAAATGAAAATAATCAAGGACTTCAAGCAGGCAAAGAAGCTGCTGCAAAGGACAACTTCACATGATGTCACTGTCAAGGCAGGGAATAAGACACGCACGGTCGAAGACACCGTCAGAGAGATTATTTGTAAAGTCAGGAAAGATGGCGATTATGCGCTTTTCGAGCTGACCGAGCGTCTTGACGGCGCGAAGTTGACGTCGCTGGAAGTCAGCCAGCAGGAGATAGCGGCCGCCGTGAAATCAATCGACCCCGAGCTTTTAAAAGCGCTTAAATTCGCAGCCGCCAGGATCGAAAGATTCCATAAGATCTGCATGCGTAAATACGGTAAAGGGTTTTTCATCGAAGGTTTGGGACAGCAGGTGCTGCCGCTGGAACGCGTGGGCATCTATGTGCCGGGCGGCACGGCCGCCTATCCTTCCACAGTGCTAATGACCGCCATACCTGCACGTGTTGCCGGCGTTAAAGAGATAATCATGGCCACCCCCTGCGGCAAAGACGGCAAAGTGCCGGCTAATACGCTGGCAGCGGCCCAAATTGCCGGTGTGAGCAGGATCTTTAAAATCGGCGGCGCCCAGGCCATAGCAGCCTTTGCACTGGGGACACAATCGATTCCCAAAGTGGATAAAATATGCGGTCCAGGTAACATCTGGGTGATGACTGCCAAGAAGCTGGTCTACGGCATGGTGGATATCGATGCGCTGCAGGGTCCCAGCGAGGTGGTGGTCATAGCGGACAGCTATGCCGACCCCGCGCTGTGCGCGGCCGACCTCATCGCGCAGTCCGAGCCTGATATTATGGCTCCTTCCATTTTCCTGACCACCGCGGCCGCGCAGGCAGAGCAGGTGCAGTCGGCAGTGAGCAGGCAGCTATCGCATCTGACGCGTCATGAGATAGCAGCGACGGCGCTGGAAACAAACGGCCTCCTAGTAGTCGTGAAAAACCTCGATGAGGCTATC
>JAPLHI010000052.1 GCA_026389695.1 Chloroflexota bacterium | reverse complement strand
CAACACTCAAACAGGCTGTCGATAGTTTGGTTGACAGCAGAATAGGAGCGCCACTTGACGGTCAGATCCCGTTAATTAATGCAGACGATATTATTAGTCCTAAACGCCGCAGGCGGCAGAGACGTTAATATGTCAGGCAAGCAATCGAGAAGACAACTATCTTCATCAATTAGAAATTACATTGCCAGGGTTGTTTTCACATATACTCAGACCATGGGACTTGCCGACAGGCAGGAATTGGAAGATCTGGCTGATCAAGTTATTTCACGAATGGAGAGGGATATGCTATCAGAAGATAAAGTCAAAATGAACATGGTTGAACCGACTCTACCTGGTATGGAACACCTTGTTGCTCCATCGGCCGTACCACCACCTTCGAAAGACCAGATAGAATCAGTAATTAATGAGGTTCTGGGTGTGAAAGCGAGAAGTAAACAACAGGTTGACCCTCCCCAACAGATACTGCAACCCATCGAACCAAAACTGGTTAAAGAAGCTATCGCCCCAATACAAATTTTACCTCCTGAACCGATTAATCAGTTCCCCGATATTAAACCGTCCGTAAAAAATATAAATACCGAGCAAGTATTACCCAATAAAAAAATAGAGCAGCCTGCTCAATTGAAATTGACAGAAAACGCGCTCATTGTGCTGGAAAAACGATATCTGAAAAAAGACAGCCGGGGCAATGTGATTGAGACGCCTGAAGAACTATTTCGCAGGGTTAGTGAGTACATTGCCTCTGCGGAACTTGTCTTTGATAAAACAGCCGATGTGGAGCAATGGACTGAAAAGTTTATAACATTTATATCTTCTCTGGAATTCCTCCCCAATTCGCCAACCTTGATGAATTCAGGCAGGGAACTCGGACAGTTATCCGCATGCTTTGTGTTACCGATTGACGACAGCATGGAATCCATCTTTGATGCAGTTAAATACACTGCCCTGATACATAAAAGCGGAGGCGGTACCGGTTTTTCATTTTCAAGGATACGTCCTAAAAAAGATAGAGTCGGATCAACGGGTGGTATAGCCAGCGGGCCTGTATCATTTATGCGCGCCTTCGATACAGCTACCGATGTGATTAAACAGGGCGGTATGCGCAGAGGCGCCAACATGGGTATTTTAAGCATTGATCATCCGGATATTCTGGAGTTTATATCTTCCAAGGACGATCCCAAGGCTTTTACCAATTTCAATATTTCTGTAGCAATAACCGATTCTTTTATTAAGTCTGTGGAAAATCAAACTGATTACAATTTGATAAATCCCCACACCAAAGAGCTGGCCGGTAAGTTGGACGCAAAAGAAGTCTTCAATAAAATCGTCGATATGGCCTGGCGTACAGGAGATCCGGGCATCATTTTTATTGATCGCATCAACGAGTTCAATCCTACTCCTCAATTAGGAAAAATAGAAAGTACAAATCCATGCGGAGAGCAACCGTTGTTACCATACGAATCCTGCAACTTAGGATCAATTAATCTGGCCAAAATGACAAAGACTGTTACCGGCAAATCGGAAATTGATTTTGAAAAATTGAGAGATGCAGTCAAACTGGCAGTCAGATTCCTGGACGATGTGATAGAAATAAATAAATTTCCGCTGCCTCAAATAGAGGAAATGACTCGTAAAACAAGAAAGATCGGGCTGGGAGTAATGGGCTTTGCCGATATGCTGATAACTTTGCGCGTGCCCTATAACTCTGAGCAAGCCATAGAGATAGCTGAAAAAGTAATGCGCTTTATATCTGAAGAAGCCACTGCGGAATCCGTCGTATTAGGCCGTTCCAGAGGACTGTTCCCTGCATTTAAAGGAAGTATATATGACACCAAAAAAGGCGTACTGGTGAGAAACGCCAACAGAACCACTATTGCTCCCACCGGTACGCTGAGCATTATTGCCGGGTGTTCCAGCGGTATAGAACCGATATTTGCTCTTAGCTATTTCAGACATATTCTTGATGGGGAGACTCTAATAGAAACCAACCCATATTTTGAAGCAGTTGCGAGAGAGGAGAAATTTTATTCACCGGAGCTGGTGCAAAAGCTTGCTGAAGGTGAGCGCCTCAAGAATATCCCGGGAATTCCTGACTGGATTAAAGAAGTTTTCGTTACTTCCCACGATATCTCTCCAGAGTGGCATGTCAAGATTCAGGCAGCTTTTCAGAAGTATACTGATAGCGCCGTATCAAAAACAGTTAACCTGCCTCATGAGGTTACCCGCGAAGACGTCGAAAAAGTGTATATGCTTGCCTACAAGCTGGGGCTTAAAGGCATTACTATATACAGGGATCGTAGCCGTGACAGCCAGGTATTAAATATCAGCCAGAAAGAAGCTCCCCGGGACAAAGAAAAGGCAACTGAACAGGAAACAGAAATTAAGCCATCGCCCCGCCAGAGACCGAAGATTACAAGGGGTATCACAGAGCGTATAACAACAGGTTGCGGTTACATTTACGTTACGGTCAATTTTGACGATAAAGGCATTTGCGAAGTTTTCTCCAGCCTGGGCAAAGCGGGGGGTTGCGCATCGGCGCAACTTGAAGCAACTTGCAGGCTGATATCGCTTGTTTTCCGGTCAGGAATCGATGTCGGTTCCGTTATCAAGCAACTAAGGGCCATTCGCTGTCCCAGCGTTTCGTGGGAAAGCGGGCGTGCCATTCTATCCTGTGCAGACGCAATTGGCAGCGTACTGGAAAAATATGTTAAAAAAGAGGAGGAGAACTATCCAACCATTGTTAATCCTAACTCCTCGGTCAATTTCACCGGTCAGTGCCCCGACTGCGGCAATCTGTTAGTATATCAGGAAGGATGTCATATTTGCCCGAGTTGCGGTTATACTAAATGCGGATGATGCAGTAAAATTGGAATGTGAGGTGGATGAGGAATGGAAAGTACTGAAAATCGCTATTCGCTTGCTCTAAAGCAAATAACCAAAACCGCAAATTCTGCTTTGCCTGTAAAGAAGGTAATCACGTCTATTGCCGGCTGCACTGCTAAAGCTCTGCAGACCACAGGATGCGCCATCATGATTCTCAACCCTCAGAAAGAGCATCTGGACCTCATAGGAGCTTACGGCCTCAGTGACATGTACCTCCGTAAGGGGGCTCTTAATGCACGCAAAAGCTATCCGGAGATACTCGATGGAAAGACCATAGCGGTCGCTGACATCTTTGCCGATAAAAGGTCGCAATACCCGGAGCATGCAATCAGTGAAAAAATAACCGCTTTTATGGGTGCCCCGATTGTGCAAAAGGAAGAGGTAATCGGGCAGATCAGGGTGTATAACCGGGAAAAAAGGCATTTCAAACCCATCGAAAAGGATTTTCTATCTACCGTTAGTAATCTGATAGCCCTGACCCTGGAAAAAATGGAGTTGAATCAGTATTTAAGTTCTTATCATGAAGCAAATATATTACAGCATCAGAAACTGACCAGCTTCTCACGTCTTCCGCTGATACCGATACGGCCTACTAATTTCAGCCATCCCAGCGAAGAGGAATTCGCACGTTTACTGGACTTCTACCAGGTTGAATGGCTGTATGAGCCGCGTTCTTTTCCTTTAGCCTGGGAAGATAAAAGAATAACTGAAATGTTTACTCCTGATTTTTTCCTTCCCGAAATCAACCTGTATCTGGAACTTACTACCACAAAGCAAAGCCTAATGACAGAAAAGAACAGGAAACTTCGCCGTTTGAAGGAGATCTACCCGGATATTAATGTGCGACTCCTTAATAAAGGAGATTACCTGAAATTGTTCGCTAAATACGGTTTCATTTCGCTGGGTGAAAATAAGATAGCGGGCGTACAAAAGATCCTGTTCAACAGAACTCAGATTCAACGAAGGGTGAAATCGCTTGCAAAGCAGATCTCAAGGGATTATCAGGGAAAAGATCTCGTCCTGATAGGTATTTTAAAGGGTGTTCTCTGCTTTATGTCTGACCTGATGCAAAATATTTCCATACCGGTGTCCGTTGATTTTATGGCCATCTCTACTCCAACTAACAACATCGATACAGCTATCCAGATCACCAAGGATCTGGATCTGGATATCATGCACAAAGACATATTAATGGTCGAAGATATCGTCGATACTGGTATGACCCTGAACTATATTCTCAACTACCTTGCAGCACGCAATCCGGCAAGTTTGAAAGTGTGTACCTTACTGGATAAAAGCGCCCGGAGGTTAATTAATGTACCGCTGGATTATGTCGGGTATGAGATCCCTGATCAGTTCGTCGTGGGTTACGGCTTAGATTTCAGAGGCAAGTACCGTAACCTGCCGTTTATTGCGGTTCTGGAATAAGAAAGCCCCAAGTAACCTCGGTTTCCCGGTTCCTCATTCCCCCCCCTGCACTTTTCAGCCTTCGCTTACCTTGTGCGCGGGTCCCCT